>CABVRS010000017.1 GCA_902500745.1 uncultured Nitrospira sp. | reverse complement strand
ATCGCGATCGTTGGGCATAAGTTGCAGGATGCCCAACGAATTGGTCCGGTTCAATCGCAGCGAGATCTTACACGCGAGTCTGCTTATAAACCCTCTCGGGAGGAACTCGTTCTATGGTAGTTGTCTTCTAGAAAGTATCGCTAAGTCCACCCACCCTCTGCAACTGGGGAGTTTACGAGAGCGATGCTAGTAACCCAGGCGTCGTGTTGGTGAGGCGAGGGTGCACGGGTCACGGCGAGTAGTAGGAACTCGGATACCTTTGGGTGCCTCCAGATTCTGAGTCTTTAACCGTGAGGAGCTAAGGGCACATGACAGTGGGCTTGCATGATTCGACGGCTAGTTATATCGTGCGCTCACACAGAACTGTTGAGGCAGGAAGCAGGTCTGACGTCTGTATTGATGGACGATAGTAGTAACAAAGGCAAAGAAAGAGCTCACACATGAAAGTTCTGATGCTCAGTAATGAATACCCTCCCTACACCTATGGTGGAGCAGGGGTTCATGTGGAATACCTAAGCAAGGAATTAGCTAAGCTTCTTCCGGTGGAAGTTCGGTGTTTTGGCGATCAGCACCTCGCACAGCAGAATCTTCACGTCAGAGGGTTTACACTCGAGAAGGTCGATTATGGGTGTCCGAAATATTTAGAGTCTGTCTTTGGGGCCGTTCAGAGAGGGCTAAACTTCAACTCCTTTGGTATTGAGGCCGATCTCGTCCACTGTCATACCTGGTATACACATCTTGGTGGCATCTTAGCGAAGTTGAATTACGGAATCCCGCTCATCATTACGACGCACTCTTTAGAGCCTCTGCGCCCTTGGAAACGGGAACAACTCAAGGGTGGATACGATTTCTCCTCATGGGTGGAACGGGCGGCGCTCGAGATGGCCGACGCCGTGATCGCGGTCTCCTATGGAACCAAACAGGATATCCTTCATCATTTTCGCATTGCTGAAGAGAAGATCAAGGTCATCCATAATGGAATTGACCCAATGGAATATCAAAAACAATCATCGACCGATGCACTTCGACGCTACGGAGTGGATCCGTCCAAGCCGTTTGTGTTGTTTGTCGGACGAATTACTCGCCAGAAGGGCATCATACATCTGGTTCGAGCCATCAAGTATTTCGATTCTGACTTTCAGGTGGTTCTCTGTGCTGGGGCTCCTGATACCGCAGAAATCGCCGCCGAAATGGAGGCTGCTGTCAAAGAAGCCTCTGCCGACAGACCAGGTGTGATCTGGATTCCCGAGATGTTGGACAAACAAAGCGTGATCGAATTCTATTCACACGCGGCGGCCTTTTGTTGTCCGTCTATCTATGAACCATTCGGAATTATCAATCTTGAAGCGATGGCTTGCGAGACGGCTGTAGTAGCATCAGCCGTTGGGGGGATTCCAGAAGTTGTTGAGAATGGAGAAACCGGCATCCTGGTTCCTGTCCAGCAAATGCCGGAGTCTCCCTTCACTCCATTAAGCCCAAGAAAATTCGAGCGCGATTTAGCTGCGGCCGTCAATTGCGTGATGGCTGATAGAGGAATGCGTGAACGGTTTGCCAAAGCCGGTCGCCAACGAGCCGAACAATTCTTCAGTTGGGCTGCCATTGCGAAGGAAACCCAGACTTTGTATCAGCAACTGGTCTCCCGGCATTAAATACCAACCGTTCTGTTCGGGAAGAGCGAGAGAATTTGACCTGTTCCCTGTCAGAAGTTGGCTTCAAACGACAGGTTCAGTGAGGCAGTTTCATTGGGGGAGACCGTGATCTCTCGCTCCTGTGTACCGAGAATGGGATGCCAGGCTTTGAGGCGATACGTTCCTGGCGGGAGATCTTCAATGGAGAAGGCGCCTGTCACATCTGTCACCGCATAATAGGGATTATCGACGGCATAGCCCCAGTTCTGCATGTAGGGATGTTGGCTGCAGTGCATGGTAAACACCTGTTGCCCTTTGGCGAGCTGCACCAGATCGGTAGTCCCGCCGGCCTCTAGGGATGGGCGATAAAACACCATCTCACTTCCGGTTTGCTCTGATGCCATCCCTTGGATATCGTGGGGTACTGGGTCCCGGTTAAACACCGTGACTCGACGCGTGTCGCTGACGACGGTGACGAAGGGGAGAAATTGACAGAGCGTTGCTTCCACTTCGGTATCGGTGCCAGTGAAGGGTTTGCCCTGTTTCACCCCTTCCACCACCACGACGACATCTTTGAGGCCGCCGTCCGGCCTGAACGTGACTTCCCTGAGGCGCCGATACCCACGATCATCGGACAGGGTTCTGCAAAACTCGTAGTCTGGGAAACGACGTAACTCGAATTCTTTGGGTGCCGGTACGGTTCCGGCGACGGTCACGGTGCCTCGTACAGTGGTCCCATCCTTCACAGGTCCTGATTCATACGCCCAGGTCTCGGTTCCTAGCCACGTTGTCAGCACTACGAGTGCTCCAGCCATTGCCCAGAATGCGGTTTTCATGCGTCGCGTCACCGTCGGTTCTCCTGCCGGTATCAGTTGCTCGCTATCAATTGTAGGATGACGATATTCGTCCACTAGTTCACCCGCCCGCTCATCGGTTGAAGTGGAAATGGCTATGCTCACCTCCCAGTAGTATCGCCGAGTTTTCCGCCTTCTGCAACCGTGACTTTACGAGGGGGATGCGCGTAAGCTTATGATTTATGGATGAGCAGGGCTAGTGCTATGTATTTCAACGAGATAGAATAGGTACTATGGTTTGATCACCAGACGTACACTTCCTAGAATGCTCAATCACATTGTGGCGAATAGAAGTGACACGGATACACATCCACGTTTAACAAAGGGGTAGATCTTATGGCAGAGGTACCAGAGCAGATCACAAAAGCGTTGGAACATCTCAAGCAACAACGTGATGAGCTTCACGTCCAGCTTCACTTGGCGAAGGCGGATGCAAAAGATGAATGGGCCCGTTTGGAAAGTCAGTGGGATGAGATCAAGCCCAAGCTGGAAGCAGCACGGGAGGAAGTGGGCAAGACGACAGAATCTGTCGGCGCCGCACTGGGTCTAGCGATCGATGAATTGAAGAAGGGCTATGAGCGGCTTCGGAGTCGACTGTGAGGGAGCCCCTGTAACGACAGCAATGCGTCGACGCAGGGTGATGGGACAGATTGACTGAGACAGCGGCAACGGCGCGATGTGGATCCATCGCGCCGGATGTAAGTGGCTGGAACCATCACGTCACGTTCAGGCTGGCAGCGGCGCTTCGTGACCGATTCCTCGCCGGCACAAGCGTGCCTGACGAGGTCGATACGGTTCGAGTTATGGTTCCTCTTTGGGGAACTCCTCACTCTGCTTTAGCCAGAGTTCAAGAAGTCTTGTTTCACGTTCCGACTGGGAAATGCGCTCCAACGCGAACGCACCCGTCAAGCGATCTTCATAGAAAGCGCGTTGCTTGGCGTAGGTTTTCTTAAAGGCTTTTGTCTTCAGGGTCTTCCAATCAGCATCGGATATCCCAGCATGGGAACGCAAGAGATTGATCTCGATGGCTTGGAACGCAAAGACTTTCGCTAACACCTTAATGACGGTTGCATTGGTCATGAATCGTGGAATCTTATCAGCCATGACTCATCGCTTCGGTGATGCCAAGACATAACACACCCATGCCGGATGCGGTCTCAGCATTCTGCGGTGCACGACACTTCGAAGTGGAAAACGATCAGTTCCGCACTCCACTCCAAACCTTTGCCGGATCGATAGCCTTGTCAGGATTGAGGGTCTTCGCTCTTTCCAGCAGGACATCGGTCCCCTCTGGATACGCCGGGTCGGAAATGCAACAATTATCGACCGGACAAACGGCCGCACATTGCGGTTCGTCAAAATGGCCGACGCACTCGGTGCACCGATCATGAGCGATCACGTAAATATTATCGCCCACTCCCTGTCCGTCACCCACATGGAGTCCCTTCTCTTCCGCCCCGCTGCGCGTTTCGAAGATGGCCTCGTTCGGACATTCAGGCAAGCAAGCGCCACAATTGATACATTCATCGGTAATCAGCAATGCCATGATTCTGGTCTCCTTCTTGGATAAGATTGAACAGGACGTCGTACGGTCACCGTATCATCGTATATACGCAACGCCCCTCTCAATAGGGCATCGCTCCCGACCTTCTACGCCATCCAATTGAGCAACCACTGAAAGTTCTAGTTTGGCACGATCGTGTCACAAGATTCCAGTGGGTTTTTGAGGGACTCTCCTCGTGAAGGTGCACTCAGGATCCGAGTAGTCTGAATATGGTGGTCAGGCTGTTTTCTGCGTGCCTCATATTTTATCGTGCAGTACTCTGCGCCTCCCCGGGCATGACCCCATTTGGCTCTTGATCTCGATAGGCGTCATCCGTAAGATCGCGCCCACTCCAGGCTGTTGTAGGCCTGTATCTTACGCTTAAGTTATTGAATGTGAGGTTACTGATGCGACGATTTCTCCTTGGCCTCTTACCCCTGGTGCTGGCTGGTTGTCCGACCACGACGGCGATGATGGTTGGCGCTCCGGCCCTCCTGTCAAAATCTGAGTTTGATGAGCGCCGGACGGAAACCAAGCAGCAGATTGAAAAGGGCCTGATCTCGAAAGAGGCCGGTGAAACCAACTGTCGCCAGATGCTGCATACGGTCGATCGAAACCATTCGGCTCCACCACCTGTAGATCCCGCAATCTGTGACTTTGGGTCGTTCGCCGATAACCTCTATGAGCTGACCAAGTCGGTGGAGAGCGGGGCTCTGACGCCGGAACTCTGGGTGACCAAGTGCCAGCAACTGGCTGGGTCACCATCAGGCAAAGCCGTGTGCCGGTACGATCCGTTTGCGGAACGCCTGGCCCAATGGCGGCGTTTGGTGAATGAAGGCCAAGCGAACAAGGAAGGGGCCGAGATGGATTGCCGGAACTATGTGAAGCAGGTTCGCCAACATCCGATCCCCGGTCCGGAAATCACCGAAGATGCCTGTAAGCTTTAAGACTCCGCACCGGTTGATCAATCGTTGAGAACCAACCAGCTAGCCGTTTGAGACTCAGTCGCATGGTATGCCATGCCGGGCAGCAATGAGCGCGGGATATCTTGTATAAGATCCTCGCACGCACTATTGTACCTTCGTGTTACTAACATTGTCTCAGCGTAAGGTTGGATATACCCGAGACATGTTCGGTAAATTCACGCCCCTTTCTCACCGATGCTGATTTGGGTTTTGCTGAGTGACAGCGAAAGCGGGTCAGACCGGTTGCGTGATGCGCATGTGGCCCTGCGCTCGCTGCTCGACGATGTGATGCAGAAAACTGGGGCACGCTCCGAACTCGAAGCCATTGTAGCTGGTCTGCGGTCCTTACGGGCTCCGAGCCCTCGTCAAGTGGAGCCGGACATCGCGAGGTAGGTCGAGCAAGACTCAGGTCTTGATCAGCCTCATTGAGCGATGAAGGCTGAGGACACACAGTTAACCTCACCGCTTGCGGCGTCATTCACCGTCAGTACGCCCTGACACATCCCCCGATTTCTACCGCGGTCTCCATTCCCAGTGGCCATGAAATCGGGGGGGTGTCAGAGGCTGCCTCCTAGCCAGCGAAAAACAGGGCCCATATAATAATTGCGAAGGCAAACCCACCTAAAATGATGTAAGAGAGCGCATCGTTCATGCCAGGCATTTGAGTCACCTCCTTGGCTAAATATATCTACTCTTGAGCGTTGCTCATTGCATTGATTCGAGCTTCTCTTCCTCTGGAGGAGAAAGAAGGTACTCACTTGGGCGCAATAATCTCGTGATCCGATGACGTAATCAGAACGGCAGTGATACGTCGGGAGGATGGAAGATCGAATTCGCAAGGATCGGAAGATGGTGTGAGGGGTCCAGTTTTTCGTAGAGGCGTGTGTGGGCGGCGAGGTCCGGCTTAGGTGTGAGGGCAGGAATGGAGAAGTCTTCAGATACAGATTCTCCTGGTAACTCCGACGTGAGGACATCGATGAGCGTGACCGGTGTTCCGAGCATCTGCGATACCACGCAGATGCACACAAATAGGACTAGAATCACCATGCCTATACCGTAGAATGAAGAGGCCCGTGTTCTGGCGATGAACCGACTCATACGGGTCACTATACTCTCCCATGGAATGGTGGGCAAGTGAGCTCAGCTCGAGTCCATGTCTTGCCGATATCCGGCGAAGGTTATTGCGAGTCCTCGCTCCTCGGAATCAGGCGAGATGCGCTGCAAACCGGTACGCCCTGTGATACCTTGCTGGGATCATGGGAGGAACGTGCATGATATTTAGACGGCCTGAGCTTGAAAAAGATAATCCGATCGCTCCGCAACCCTATGTGGGGCCTCGTCGACGATTGGCGATGGCACGCGCAGCAGCCTTGGAAAACTCACGCGAGGTGGGCGATATGAACGAGACGCTGCAGACATTGGTAAATGCGGCCTCTCAGCTTTTGAGAAATCTGCCGAAAGTCAGGCGGCCAGGTAAGAGTGTGAAGGTATTGCAGGATGCGATTGCTCACGCCGAACAGGTGCTTGCCGCTGAAAATCGTTCGAGGATCTGAGGTAGGGCGAAGAGTTGTTAGGACGAGTTTCTGGGGGAGTGTTGGCTATGTCGATCAGTCGACTATTTCCACCTTTTTACCTAATGACTTTGCGCGCTTTAGACAGTCTGCATCTGACATAGAGCAACGGAGAGTGTCCAGTTCAGCTTCGTCCACAATTTCGACCTTCTTCCCCTGCGCTTTGGCCTGTTTGAGACAGCTTGTGTCGGTGACAATACATTTCACGGAGTCGGAAGTCGAAGGAGCGTTGATGATGGTTACTGCTTCGCCCTTATCTTTTGCCCGTTTCAGGCACTCTTGGTCTGTCGCCACGCACTGCACAGCCTCTTCCGTCTTGTTAATGCCCTTATCGATTGTCTGATCGATTCGCTGGTTGATCCGATTCTGTGTTTTCCTCTCGGCGCTGTCGATCGCTCGATCCAGCATCTTGTCGAATAGGCCATCGGCCTGTGCCAACGGTACGACGAAAGAAAGTCCGCATAGCGCCAACCAAAAGGCGACATGTTTCATGCCCCCACCCCCAGGTTCGTTCATGACTAAATATCAGCACATGAGGTACAACTGGCTCCCACTCTAGCACAATGTCCAAATCAGCGCACGCCAACAGATGAGAACAGGTCAAGATCGCCTCTGAAAAGGGACTCGTTCTTCGTCAAATTTATCTCGCTTAATCGGGCGGCACGGAGCTGGACTGGGTTGAATTGGCATTTTCCTTCAGGAATCATGGCCTCCAAGATAGAGTATCCCTGGTATCAACTTATTAGGAGGAGTAGCTGGGCATGAGCATTATTTTTTGGTCTGCTCTCCTGATCGCATTCATCTGGGCGCTCAGCTCGCGAAGCACGGTTGTCCGATATATTGCACGAGGTCTCGCCCTGATCATTGCCCTGGCCTCGGCCGCGGCAGCCATTGGACTTATCGCTGTCGGCCAAAAAGCGCATTGGACCAGCGATGGACCAGGGATGTTGTTGATCATGCTGGGCATTCCCATCTGTGGCATCGTAGCCTGGTTCTTCGGACTGATGGCATTTACCCCCACGGCGAGAGTGGAGGAAACCAATTCTGAACACCATTCTCGCGCCTTTTCCTTGGCGCAAGCCTGGGAATTCTACAAAGACTTCACCAGGAAGCCTCATTAATGCGGTCTAGGCCTCACTTTCGCGTCTTATCGAATTAAGATTTCTCTCCTGCCTGCCGAAAGAAGAATTGGGCCTCAATTCATCCTAGAGGAGGGATTATGTCGAATATTCTCGAGCAGATTGATAAGGCTGTCGGAGCACATGGGCTTTGGAAGGCGAAGCTTAGGCAGAGCATCGCGGGGACATTGTCGCTGAATCCGGCAGAGGTCGTGGTCGACAATCGTTGTGAATTCGGCAAGTGGCTCTACAGTATGGCTGGAAGCTCGATGGCTTCGGATCCACACTACAAAGAAGTCCTCGATCTGCACAAAGCTTTCCATAAAGCTGCTGCCGCGGTCGTTTCGAAGGTGCAGGCAGGAGACAAGGTTGGTGCTGAAGCGTCGGTTGGATTGCAAGGGGAGTACACCGCCGCCTCCTCCCAACTGACGGCAAAGATGATGGAGTGGAAGAGGAAGGCGTCGAAGGCGGCCTGACCCAGACTCGATAGGGAGAAACTCTCTAGCATTCTGCTAGACCTTAGGGAGTTTCTTACGGTCGGCCTCCCGAATACCAACTGGTTACAGCTCATCAGCGATGGCGATAGTCAGGCTATTTCTTGCTCATCGTCTGCGCTCGCTGGTGCGTAAGGGCAATTCGGAGCTTCTCTTCTTGCTCAGTACTGAGTGAGGTCTTGAGGATCGTTCCCTCGTATCGTGAGATCTGCCCAAACAGCTTGTCTTGCTCAGCACTACGAATCAAGAGGAAGATCGCCGAGGTGCCTCGCACGATCGTGCCCCCTAAGGATTTAATAAAATTGTCCGGGATTCCATAATCGCTGAGGAGGCCGAACTCACTGGCAGCAACCGTCATGGCCCCGCCACCCGCACCACCCGCGATGCTACCCAGAAGACCGGCCAGAGGGTTCATAAAGAGGAGCCCCATCAACCCTCCCCATAACACGCCAAGCGCCACCCCCTGAGGGGTCGCGCCGCCGAATACATCGACGCACTGTTTCAAATGGACTTTCCCATCCATATCGCGGACAACGATGACCGCATCTTCGAGGTCGAGGACATACTCCGATTCCATGGCGCGCAGCTCATTCAACACGCGATCAGCCGTACCGGAGTCTTTAAACGCGATGCAAACAAGGTCACTCATAATTCAGCTCCTTTAAGGCTATGGAGGTAAACGCTTTTCCCTGGTACTGATTGTCAATCCTGGGACACATTATATGCAGGATGATTCTCCTCAGAGCAAGACGGCTGTTCGAAGCCTTCTGAGGGCATAGGCCTTATCTATTCCCCCTACTTTTCGCCCCTTGTTTTTCCACACCCTGTTCCCTTACTCTCGACCCGCCCTGTTGGAGTAGCCCCTTATGTTGCAAGCCGTTACACTTAGTTGCCGGCGTGGAGAGCGCCGGCTCTTTTCTGATCTGAATGTCAAAGTCGAGCCGGGGACTCTTCTCGCCGTCGTGGGAGAAAACGGCAGCGGAAAAACCAGCCTCCTTCGCATCTTTTCCAGTCTGTTGCCACCTGAGGAAGGTTCGATCCTATGGGACGGTGAAGACATTCATCAACTCAAGGAACTGTATTCAGAGCAGCTGACCTATATCGGGCACCTCAATGGAATTAAAGATGATCTAACGCCGATTGAAAATGTCATGAGCGCGATGGCGTTAGCTGGTGAAGTCTGTTCGCGCACTGCTGCACAAGAAGCCTTGGAAGCCATCGGACTCAAACGACTCATCCATCGGTTGCCGTCGAAGGTGCTCTCACAAGGGCAGAAGCGCCGAGTCGCTCTGGCGCGCCTGTGGGTATCGACTCGTCCCTTATGGCTGTTGGACGAACCCTTTACGTCGTTGGACGCCGCTTCGACCGGTGTCGTCACACAACGTCTTCATGCGCATTTGCAGCGCGGTGGACTCGCGGTGATTGTGACCCATCAAGAAGTGGAGCTTCCGGCCGAGCGGGTGCAACGGTTGAGGCTGGCTGGATGAGTCGCTCCAGCATGTGGGAGGCTGTAGGCGGAATCGTCCGGCGGGATCTGCTGCTGGCTATGCGGCGTCGGTCGGACGCGGCGATGTCGGTCTTCTTTCTCGTCATTGTGGTCAGCCTCTTTCCGTTAGGCGTTGGACCGGAGCCGGCGGTGCTGCGGACGATCGGTCCAGGGGTACTGTGGGTCGCAGCCTTGTTGGCCTGCCTGTTGTCATTAGCCCGTGTGTTTACGGCGGACTATGTGGATGGGACCTTGGAGCAGATGGTCCTGGTACCGCAGCCCTTAGCGGTCCTGGTAGTTGGAAAGGTATTCGCGCATTGGGTGATCTCCGGACTCCCGATCGTAGTGCTGTCTCCGCTGCTCGGCCTCCAATTTGGTTTGAGTGGAGAATCGCTGGGAGTGCTCGTGATGTCGCTCTTGCTTGGGACGCCCACGTTGAGTATGATTGGTACGATCGGCGCCGCGTTAGTCCTTGGCGTTCGCGGGAGTGGTCTACTGGTTGCCCTCCTGGTGCTTCCACTCTACGTTCCAGTATTGATTTTTGGGGCCGGCGCCGTGACCAGCAGTATGGCTGGGATCGGTGGAGAAGCAAATCTATCACTACTTGGGGCTTGCCTGGTGCTGTCTCTCTTTCTCGCACCATGGGCCACGGCAGTCGCGTTGCGTATTGCATTGGAATAAAAGGATCTTAAAAACGTGATTTGGTCGAAGTATTCAGCGCCTCAAGCCTTTTATCCCTTGGCTGGGCGACTCATCCCCTGGTTTTCTGTTGTGGCTGTGGCTCTGATAGGTGTCGGCCTGTACATGGGATTTTTTGTGGCGCCGACGGATTTTCAGCAGGGTGAGGCCTATCGGATTATCTTTGTCCATGTCCCTGCCGCGTGGATGTCGATGTTCTTGTATGTGGTCATGGCGGTCTGGGCTGGTGTTGGGTTAGGGCTCAATGCTCGACTGTCTTTTATGATGGCACAAGCCATCGCGCCCACCGGTGCGATGTTTACGTTTCTGGCCTTGTTGACGGGAGCGATGTGGGGGAAGCCGACGTGGGGTGCCTGGTGGGTGTGGGATGCCAGGCTGACCTCGGAGCTTATCCTCTTATTTCAGTATGCGGGGGTCATGCTCTTGCGGACATCGATTGATGATCTGCGTCGCGCCGATCGCTCGAGTGCGGTCTTTTCGTTGGTCGGCGTCGTCAATGTGCCGATCATCTATTTTTCCGTGCAGTGGTGGAATACCTTGCATCAAGGCGCCTCGGTCAGTATGTCGACGGGGTCAAAAATGGCGGCCACGATGCTCACCGCCATGTTGCTCATGACGCTGGCCTTCTGGCTGTATAGTGTGGCCGTCATTCTCTCCCGTGTGCGATGTATCATAGTGGAACGGGAATCATTACCGGTCTGGGAAGAGCAACCGACCGTGGTCCAGAAGGTGGCGGAGGTTCGCTGATGCAGTGGGGCAGTGCGTCGGAATTTTTTGCGATGGGTGGCTACGGGCTCTATGTCTGGACCTCGTTTGTGGTCACGGCGTTGTGTATGGTATGGGAGGTTCTGGCGCTGTGGCGTCGACGGGCTGCGGCGCGTGCCGAACACCGCGCGATGTTGCTAGGAGGCACTGATGAAACCGCGGCATAAACGCTTTGCCTTTATTGGGCTGGGGGTGCTTGTCTTAGGTGTGGCGACTGTACTGATCTTAAACGCCTTTCAGAGCAATCTTGTGTTCTTTTTTACTCCCACCCAGGTCGCGGGTGGAGAAGTCCCTCAGGGGAAGAGTTTCCGGCTTGGGGGTATGGTTGAAGACGGCAGTCTGGTCCGTGACAACGACGGTCTCACGGTCCATTTCATCGTCACGGATACGGCCAAGCGTGTACCGGTGACCTATAAGGGGATTCTTCCCGATCTCTTCAAGGAAGGGAAAGGTGCAGTGGCCCAAGGCCAGTTGGGGGCCGATGGAACGTTTGTGGCCAGCGAAGTGCTGGCCAAGCATGATGAAAACTATATGCCGCCTGAAGTCGCCGAGGCCTTAGCGAAGGCCAAGGCCTCAGGGGCTCAACAAAGTAAGTCGCTTGTGGTCCCTGAAGGCAGGAAAGATTCACTATGATTCCAGAAATCGGGCATTTCGCATTGATTTTGGCGCTCTGCGTCGCGGTCATGCAGGGAAGTCTTCCCATTTACGGCGCTGCGGTCGGAAATTCAGCACTGATGGCGGTCGCTAAGCCGGCGGCACGCGCTCAATTCTTGTTGGTGTTGATCGCGTTTTGTTGTCTTGGGTACGCCTTTGCGGAAAAAGATTTCTCCGTCTTGTATGTCGCGGCCACGTCGAATTCGCAACTCCCGTTGCACTATCGCTTGGCGGCAATTTGGGGTGCGCATGAAGGATCCCTACTCTTGTGGACCTTTATCCTGACTCTGTGGATGTTTGCGGTGACACTCTTCTCGGCGCATCTTCCCGAAACCACACGGTCTCGGATTCTCGGCGTCATGGGTCTAGTGAGTGTGGGGTTCCTCCTGTTCATGTTGACGGTCTCGAATCCGTTTGAACGGCTGATTCCTGCGGCTCCCGAGGGGCGTGATCTCAATCCGCTGCTGCAGGACCCCGGCATGGTGATCCATCCACCGATGCTCTATATGGGCTATGTCGGTTTCTCGGTCGCCTTCGCCTTTGCCATCGCTGCCTTGTTGGGCGGCAATCTCGATGCGGCCTGGGCCCGTTGGTCTCGGCCATGGACCACAGTCGCCTGGTGTTTTTTGACGATCGGTATCGCGCTGGGAAGCGGCTGGGCCTACTACGAACTCGGGTGGGGTGGATGGTGGTTCTGGGACCCGGTTGAGAACGCCTCGTTCATGCCGTGGTTAGCCGGAACGGCGTTGGTGCATTCACTGGCCGTGACCGACAAGCGAGGTGGATTCAAGGTCTGGACGGTGTTGCTTGCGATCATGGCGTTTTCCTTGAGTCTGCTTGGGACGTTTCTCGTCCGTTCCGGCGTCCTCACGTCGGTGCATGCCTTTGCCACTGATCCGAAGCGAGGTCTCTTCATCCTGGCTTTTTTGGCGATCGTCATTGGTGGATCGCTGGCCCTGTACGCCTGGCGCGCTCCAAAAGTCGGGTTAGGCGGCAGCTTCGCGATGTTGTCGCGAGAAGGGATGCTGTTAGCCAACAACGTATTATTGGTTGCCGCAATGGGCTCGGTGCTGTTAGGCACGCTCTACCCCTTGTTTTTAGATGCGCTGGATCTCGGGAAAATTTCTGTCGGGCCTCCGTACTTTGATTCTGTCTTCGTGCCATTAATGGTTCCGGCACTATTTTTAATGGGAATCGGCCCGCTGGCCCAATGGAAGAAGGCGAGTGTGCCTGATTTGGCGAAGCGGTTGAAGTGGGCGTTTGGGGTCAGTGTTGTATCCGCACTCACGTTGCCGATTGTCCTGGGGAGTTGGACGCCCCTGCTGAGCCTCGGCCTCTTATTGGCGATTTGGATTATGACGACGTCTGCAATCGGGCTGCGTGAACGGTTGGCTCATGTGAACGGGAATAGTCTCGTCGAACGGTTGGCTTCGGTGCCCAGGTCCTATTGGGGGATGCTCGTGGCGCACTGTGGGATTGCGGTCTTTATCGTCGGGGTGACGATGGTGAAGGGGTTTGAAACTGAAAAAGATGTACGGATGAATGTGGGGGAGACGGCTAGTATCGGCGACTATCTGTTTCGATTCGATGGCGCGCAGGATGTCGTTGGACCGAATTATACGGCCGTCCAGGGGACCTTCTCTGTGAGTCGTGACGGTCGCGACACGACGGTCCTGTATCCGGAGAAGCGGCGGTACCCCGCTCAAAATCAAGTCATGACCGAAGCCGCCATCGACCCCGGGTTATTGCGCGATCTCTACGTGTCATTGGGGGAACCACTCGACGACGGGGCTTGGAGCGTGAGGCTCTATCATAAGCCGTTCATCGATTGGATCTGGGGTGGATGTTTTATCATGGCGTTGGGCGGCGCACTGGCCATCAGTGATCGGCGGTATCGGCTTGCATGGCGCCGGCAAGAGCAGGCTGTGCCTGTACCCACGCGTGCGGCCAGGCGAAAAGTGGCATGAGTCGGTTTCTTCTGCCGCTGTCGATTTTTGTGGTGGTGGTAATTTTTCTGGGCGTTGGGCTCACACTCAACCCGCGTGAAATTCCATCTCCGTTGGTCGGAAAAGCGGCGCCGGAATTCTCTCAGCCTCAACTCTATGATCAAGAAAAAACATTCTCGCCGGCCGATCTTAAGGGAAAGGTCTGGCTGCTCAATTTCTGGGCCTCGTGGTGCAGCGGTTGTAAGACGGAACACCCCGTGTTGATGGAGCTGGCGAAGTCGGGACAGGTCCCCATCTATGGGATGGACTACAAGGATCAGCGGGATGAAGCGGTTACCTGGTTGCAGCGATGGGGTAACCCATATTCGGTCGTCGGCGTGGATGAGGCGGGACGAGTGGGGATCAATTTTGGAGTCTACGGAGTTCCCGAAACGTATGTCATCGATAAGCAAGGCGTGATTCGTTATAAACAGATTGGACCGTTGTATCCTGACACGATCGAGAAGACGATTCTTCCACTTGTGAAGCAGCTTGAATCACAATGAAAATGAAATGGGTGATGCTCATCATATTGTGTGTGTCCGGACCGGCGTGGGCCGGGGAAGCCAGGCCATTGGCCGATGATCCCGTCGCCGAGGCGCGGCTCAAGCACCTCGCGGTCGAGCTGCGATGCCTGGTTTGTCAAAATCAAACTTTGGCCGATTCCAATGCCCCGCTGGCGGAAGATCTGCGCCGAGAAGTTCGAGACATGATCGCGAAGGATATGAGCGACCAGGAGATCATTGAGTTTCTTGTGTCGCGATACGGAGACTTTGTGCTGTATCGACCGCCGCTCAAGGCCACGACCACGCTGCTGTGGGTGGGGCCGTTTGCCTTATTGACCATCGGAGCTGCGGCGCTGGTCATTACGCTGCGGCGTCGGGCCCATACCGTCGTCGATGTGGTGGTGACGGATGAAGAGCATCGAAAAGTCGAACAACTCTTAGCAGAAGGAGGGAAGCGCTCATGACCGTGACATTTTGGGTAATCGTGTCGGCCATGACGCTGTGTGTCCTCGGTCTTCTGCTGAGACCGCTGTTAAAGCGCCCAGCGCAGATCACGAGCGAACAGGAAAAAACGCTGCCGGTGTATCGACAGCAATTCTCAGAGCTGGAACAGGATCTCACCAACGGGTTGCTGACGGATGAACAGTACCAAACGGCGCGACATGAACTGGAGCGCCGTGTGTTGGAGGAGACTGGCTCCATCGAAACATCATCGATGACTTCCGGAGGGCTTGTGAATCTTCGGATTGTCGCACTCTCGGTCGCCATGATCATCCCAGCAGCCAGTGGGGTGCTCTACTGGACCTTGGGCAATCCAGCCGCGATGACGCACCCGACGGCGTCGTCGATGTCGGCTCAGGGCGGTGCCGACAATGAGCGCCAAATGATCGAGGGGCTCAATACGCTGATGGAACGGCTCAAAAAGAAGCTGGAGCAGAACCCCAATGATGCGGCAGGCTGGGCCATGCTGGCGCGCTCCTACATGGCCATGGAACGCTATGCTGATGCCGTCCCGGCTTTCGAGAAGGCGTTCAAGCTGAATCCTAACGATGCGGACATGCTGGCTGATTATGCCGATGCGCTTGGAATTCACCAGGGACGCAAGCTCGAAGGCAAGCCGGAGACCATGATCGAAAAAGCTCTGAAGGTTGATCCCAATCATGTGAAGGCCCTGATGCTGGCGGGTACCATGGCGTACAATCGTAAGGACTTCGCTCTTGCCGTCAAAGATTGGGAACGGGCACGCACAAACTTGGCGCCGGATTCGGATCCAGAATTTTCAGAGCAAATCACGGCCGCGATCGGCGAGGCGAAGCAGCGCATGGGTGGTGCTCCATTGATGGCGGCGGCGAACGCGCCGATGGCGCAATCGGCGATACCGGCTGATCATCCTCCGGTCAAGAAGGCCAGTGGGTCGCGTGCGATTACGGGTAAAGTGGTGTTGGGTCCAAGCATGGCCGGCAAGGCGCTTCCCGATACGCTGTTTGTCTTTGCGAAGGATGTCGCGGGTCCACCGATGCCGGTGTCGATCGTGCGGGCTTCGAAGAACGATTTGCCCTTCACCTTCCGGCTTGATGACTCGACCAGTCCGATGCCGTCTCGAAAGTTGTCGGACATCGATACGGTGGTTATCGTCGCTCGATTGTCGAAATCCGGACAAGCGATGCCTGGAAGTGGTGATCTGGAAGGGATGAGTCAGCCGATCAAGCCGGGAGCAGAAAATATTACCATTGTCATCGATCGGGAGCGGCCGTAGAGACGGTGGAGTCCGTTGCGTTCTTCAAGTCAGTGATGAGCGATTTTTCTGAGCGAGATTCACGGAAAATCGCTTGACACTCCAATGAGGCTAAGTTATATTTCGCCGCCATCCTATTTTGTGGATCTAAGCGATGAATATGTATAAAAACAGAAGTGTGTCGAGTGAATCTTTTTGGAGGGCCAGTGCACACTGCCCATCAAACGGAAGGAGTATTACTGTGAAGGTTAAGCATTTGGCGAAGTATGCCATGGTTGTCTGCGGCCTGTTGCTGGCAGCACCAGTGCATGCGCAGTACTCTAGCATCCCGAAGGAAACCTTTGAGGCGCTGAACATCCAGCGATCGGCCACGCCCAAGGAATTCCATGAGGCGTTGACCAAGCGCTACCAGGATCCAGGAAAGGGGGCGGGGAAGGGGCAGTACGGCCAGTATTGGGAGCCGATTGCCATCACCAAGTACTTCGATCCCGCGACCTTCTACAAGCCCCCGCAATCGGTGAAGGAAGTGGCGACGCGCGAGCAGTGTGTGAAGTGCCACACTGATGAGTCACCGGGATGGGTGGCGCACTGGAAGCGCAGTGTCCACGCCAACTTGGATAAGATTCGCAAGCTGACCCCCAAGGACGACACGTTCTATAAGAAAGCCAAGTTGGAAGAAATCGAAGGCAACCTGCGCTCGCTTGGTAAGCTCGGGCCAAAAGAGAATTTGAAGGAAGTGAGCTGCATCGATTGCCATGTCGACATTAACACGAAGAAGAAGGCGGATCATCGGGTCGACCTCAAGATGCCTACTTCAGATATGTGCGGCAACTGCCATTTGATGGAATACGCCGAGCGCGAGTCCGAGCGCGACACCATCCTATGGCCGAAGAACCAGTGGCCAAGAGGTCGTCCGTCGCACGTGCTGGATTGGCGCGCCAACGTCGAGACCGATATCTGGGCGGGCATGTCGCAGCGTGAGATTGCTGAAGGCTGCTCCATGTGCCATACGAATCAGAACAAGTGCGATAACTGCCATACCAGGCACGAATTCTCCGTGGCCGACTCGCGCAAACCGGAAACCTGCGGCACCTGCCATAGCGGCGCTGATCACAACAACTGGGAAGCCTACAACGGCTCCCAACATGGATTGGGCTATCAGGCCTCGAAGGACAGATGGAATTGGAATTTACAGCTCAAGGATATGGTGGTGAAGGGCGGGCAGAAGTTCCCGACCTGCCAGAGCTGTCATTTCGAGTACCAAGGGAAATTCAGCCACAACACGGTGCGGAAGGTTCGCTGGGCGAATTATCCCTTCGTGCCAGGGATTCGCGAGGCTGTATTTGACAACTGGGGTATGCAACGGTACGAGGCGTGGGTCAAGACCTGCACCACGTGCCATTCCGAGACCTTCACGCGAGCATACTTGGACTTTATCGACAATGGCACGAGCGCGGGCCTGGATAAATACGATGAGGCGCACAACGTCGTGCATAAACAGTTCGAGGCGCGCCTCCTGACCGGGCAGAGGACCAACCGGCCGGCCCCGCCGGCCCCGGCGAAGGCGCTGTTCGACCAGTTCTGGCAGATCTACTGGTCCAAGAACAACAGCCCGACCGCCATCGAGCTCAGGCTCTTCGAGATGGCGGAAGACCATCTGGTGCAACTGCACGTGAGTCTCGCGCACCAGTATCCAGGGTTCACCTATACGGTCGGCTGGGCCGCGATGAACCGGGCCTATGTCGAGATCATGGATGAGGACACCAAGCTGAAGGACCGGATGCTGTTGATGGATCGGGTGACCAAGCTCGAGGAGAAGGCTAAGACGAGTAGCCTGCTGGATTTTGACAGCACGGACGGAAAGCTGACGCTCGGCAGTCTTGGCGGAGGTATGCTTCTGACTGGTACCCTCGCCCTTGCCGGCTGGAGCAGGCGTAAGAAGAACCAGCAGTAACAGTGGGTGCCGCACAGACGATGGAATCAGCGCTGACGCGGCCAAGCAGTAAAATCCTCCCGTCGCTAGGGATCATCCTGGTGGCGGGAGGATTTTTATTACTGGGGTGGTTTGCATTTTTGTGGTTCGACCCGGGTCAGGCACCGTATCACTATCGCTTAGTGGAAGAGGGCGGGGCAGATAAGTTTCCCAAGCTAGCATTAAATGCTTGGCCTGACCTGAAAATTAGTAAGCAAGAGATGCACGTAGAGGGGATGGAGGAACCGATCGCCGCTGCCTATGTTGCTCGTCGAGGAAATTCAAAGCCGGTGATGATCGGATGGGAGAATCACGTTGGCGAGCCCATGTTCTCTCTTGATAGTAAACTTTCCGAGCTGTCTATATTGGTGCCTGCGATTTCTAAACATATGCCGAAGGATGCGGCTATTCTGGCATGGTGGGACACCTCGCGTCAGATTCAACTGTTGACCGGGTTAGAGCCGGTTTTCACCTCCCATCTCAGTGAACCTCTCATCACGCCGTCGGTCTGGAAACCGCGAATCGAGGCAATCCAGAAATACGAACGCGACTTCTGGGGGGCTCCACCCAGTGAAGAAGAGAAGCGAAAATTTCAACGATTTGCTGACGCCCTGTCGTCAGAGCCAACAGAGGGTGTGGCGATCTTGCGAGAACTGACCGGCGGCCGTGAAGGCTATATCGTGGTTCACATCGCGGATCTCTACAAACTTGGGCTCATGCGTCCTGATCGTATTGGTGTTGCCTACAAGGACTTCCCGGTAAAGGGGAGCGGCGATGTGCATGGACTCAACGCGATGGTGAAGCGTTGGGAAGAGGACAACAAATTTAACACCCATACAGTGCATGGATTCTCCGAGAATATCATGCGCGCCTACTTCCTCACAGACGAGAAAAGTACGAAGACGCTGCTCGCGCAGATGCTGCCCCTGACGACCTCTCTCATTCTCGATTTCGAACCCCTCCAGATGGTCTATAAAGAAGGTGGCTATTTGGTGTATAAGATTCCGTCTCCACAGCCGGCGACTAACTGATTCTCTGAGTAGTAGAAGTGGGAAAACCCTTATTGTAAATCTTGCACGGGCACGATAGAGTGATGCATAATTGGTTTTTAAAGCAGGACTAGGAATCGTTCTTCAATAGGAATAGATGTCCATAGGAGAAAGGAGCTACCGTGAATTATCGTATGACAATCGCACTCGCCGCTACGGCGTTGTTCGCTGTCTTAGTCGGAACGGCCTCTGCTGAAGGCACATTTGAAGGCAGGAAGAAGTGCTATAACTGCCACAAAGGCGAAGGCGAGTCGTGGGACAAGACCCTGCATGCCAAGGCGATGGAGTCGCTCAAAGCCACACGAGGCAAGAAAAAAGACGAAGCCATGGTCAAGGCAAAGCTTGATCCGAAGAAGGATTACAGTAAAGACAAAGATTGCGTGGGCTGCCATGTCACTGGCTTTGGGCAAGAGGGCGGTTACACGATTGACGACCCGGATAAGTTTGTCACTGGTGTCGGCTGCGAATCCTGCCACGGGGCGGGCAGCGATTATCGTAAGATCCACCGCAAGGCTGGTGAAGCCTTTGAAAAGTCTCAAAAGGAAACCCCACGGGAGTCCTTGGCCGAAGCCGGCCAAGACTTTGAATTCGTGGAAAAGTGTAGCGCCTGCCACTTGAACTACGAAGGATCTCCTTGGAAGGGCGTGAAGAAGCCTTATACGCCGTTCACACCGAAGGTCGACAAAAAGTACTCGTTTGATTTTGAGAAGTACGTGCGGAACGACAAAGCCATGCATGACCATTTCAAACTGGCGGGGACGTTCACCGGTCCTCCGATACCGAAATTCCACGAGGAATTCCAGAAGAACGCCAAGCCACCGGTGAAGTCCGACAAGGCTGAGGAGGAGTAATGTCAGGAAAGGTCGGTACGTTTATTATCGGGGGAGTGGTCGGTATTCTTGGGATCGCGGCGGTCTTTGGGGGTGAAGCGGCTGTCTCTCAAACCGAGTTCTGCATCAGCTGCCATTCGGAAATTTACCCCTACGAGGAGTTGAAGAAGTCCTCCCACTGGGGGGCGCTTGGCGCGGATCCTGGTTGCAAGGATTGTCACGTGCCACAAGGCTTCAAGAACTTCCACAAGGCTATTTACACGCATGTGGTCGATGGGGTGCCCTTCCTCATTAAGGAGTTCACCACCGACTACTCGACCGTGGAAAAATTCAATGAGCATCGCCCGGAGGCGGCGTTCCGGGCTCGCATGAAGTTAAAAGAATGGGACAGCCTCACATGCAGGGCTTGCCATAAGAATGTGAAAGCTCCAGGCGCTTCAGCCAAGGCTGCGCATGCAAAGATGCAGAGCGAAGGCGCTACATGTATCGATTGCCACCAGAACTTGGTGCACAAGAAAGTTCCAGAGCACGATCTCAATGCCAGCTTGGCGCAGGGCCAGCCGGTCTTGAAGGTCGAAAAGAAGAAGAAAGATGATGATGAGGAGGACGACAAGGATTAACGTCGTCTTCGTGTCATCGTGAGGAATGAACCGCCTTGCATCTGGTCAGTCAGGTGCAAGGCGGTTCTACGTTGTGCACCTGTCAGGAAGTGGATTTATACAGCCATCCCGTGGTTGACCACAGACCATCTTCGCCGCAACTCACTTGTTCAGCGTGACTCATGCTATCGGACGGTAGAGGCTCGCTCAGATCCTCACAGGTTGTCGATGTGAATATCATCTGTCTGTCGATGCACCACGTCGTTCCTGAGGGCAGGGTTCATTCCTGGCATGGGACTGCCATAGACTCTTTGCTTGAGCCTATGGCAAGGCAATTCTACACGTAGGGGGACTGCCAGACAGGCTTTTCCAGTCTTGCGAAGCCCGCACGAGAGTATATTCAAGTGCCGATACACCGCACTTCGCAGTGCTATCAGCTCATCATTGAAGAATCCGAACCATACGTTAAGCCACACAGCAAAGCCTCATTCTACGCCCAATCTGGAGGAGGCGCAGGCCAATTTTCCAGCCACAGGGCGTCATCGTGAGGCCGCTCAAGAATCATAGTCGAGTATCGCAGGGGCGACCTGCTGGAGCAGCCCTAGCATAACAGGATCTTCGGGAGTATCGATGGGTGTGATTTAGGGATAAGGAACGAACAGGGGGTGGCTTACGCCACCCCCACATCAGCCAATGACCAAAAAGTCTATTCTGAAACGACTATTCTTTATCGTGCACACACCAGACAAAGTTCTTGTTGATCTTAAAATCGTTACCGATGATACCATAGTCGAAGTTTACGTCCCACGCGCTGAACGGATACTCTTCATGCTCGGTTGAAGTCCAATAGCCATGAAGCTCGATGTTGGAAAAGGGATGGCCGCTTATGAGGGCTGGGGGAGGATAGATCGTGTGATCCGCCAGGGTCTCCAATTCTTTGAGTGATGGCAAGCGCCAGCCCTGTTTGCCGCCGACGGTCTTTTTTGCACAAATACCGGCGGCCTTTTGCCACACCGTTGTGACTCTCTGCGGTACCATTTCCCACACCAATCCGGTCTCATTGTCCAGCGCCGCCTCTTTATTAAATGAATCCAAAATGGTAAACCTCTTCGACAACTCCACCGCCTTGCCGCCTTGGAATTCCGCCAAGGGACCGGCTTGCGCGTCAAAAGCTGTTGTTCCTAAACCAAAGCCAGCCAGCCCCAGGCATCCGACAACCAGCCCCGCAGCGCCGATGCCGCCCACCCAGTTGTTCCTTCTACTTTTCATGTCGACCCTCCTGTATGTAATGTTGTTGCACCGCCGGACTGCTGTGTGACCCATGACACCAGACCACACAGCGAGGGATGCTTGTTTAAGTTTGGAGAAATGTATAAGCGCAAGTCGGAAGCCACTGAAATGGAAATGACTAACCCTCCTGACTGAGTGCCGATGCTTGAAACTCCAGAATCGGCATAGGATATCTTCTCAAATCCATAACCAGCAGAGCGCATGCTAAATAACAGGAAACTCTTTGCTTTGTCAATACCTTCGGCTGAATGAATCTGTTCTGCGAGCTATGATGGCGCCGGTCTTGGAGTCATCTGGACATACCCTACAACTACAGAGATGCCTATGGTGAAAGTAACCGCTCCATGTTCTGTACTGCGGTCGAGTACTGGTCTGCTTATTCATGACCGTTTCTGCTGCAATCGCGGATTGGCCCTGCAACAACATCCGTCGTTCTTCGTTCGTGAAGCGTCTCGGTCAACGGTTATAAGCTTGAAGTTTCATGTTTCAGGTTGTCCGGAAACTTGGAGCCTGAAACTTGGAACTTGAAACTACCCTGGACGATTTCTCCACGAACCGTCATGACTCATGCAGGCTAGGTGTATGAGAGTTGCTGGAGATAGGACAACTTGCACAGGAGAGGCTATCAGCTTCTTTTTCTCGATCAAAAAAATAGGGAGGGAGAGGTTTCGCCTCTCCCTCCCCATTTTACGTTACCGTTGTACGTGACTCTGGTACGACCCTACTCACTTCCCTCAGATGACTACAGACCCTTGAAGAGTTCAGCATTGGTTGGACCATCGATCTTGAGCAGGCCAAGGGCGCCCTTTTCGGTGCGGAAGAGCGAGTGGTCAACCGACACGAACGTACCGGGCATTTCGCCTTTGAATTCTCCGATGGTCGCTTCACCCGTCCCCACCAGGGTGCTTTGGATAGATTCAAGCGGCGCCTTTGACACATCTCCCCCGGGCCACACCCGGTCTAACATTTCGCCGATGACGTGCCACGAAGATTCAAAGTTGACTCCTGCATTGCCGTAGAACCATCGAGTGGTCTCTCCCACTCTGGATCGGAGTGGAACCTTGACCAACGCGGTCATGTGGCCGTTATGCACGATATACGACGCATCCGCCGCCTTGACCCTATCGATCGAGAAAGGCAGGGTGTCGTTCTTCTTGCCGTCCTTCAAGTAAAATTCGCTCTGCATGACATAGTATTCTACCTGGACAGGTTTCAGCCCACCGACCGGCTCAACGAGGATCAAGCCGTACATGCCGCTCAACAGGTGTTCGATGTTGGATGGCGCTGCAGTGGAGGACTGATAGATAAAGAGGCCTTGTTTGGTGGCCTTAAATGTGAGCTTCGCTTCTTTCCCGGGCTCCGCAGTGACCAGGGCGGCTCCGTCGGTGGCTTTCCCGAAGTCAAGATTGTGACTCTGCTTGCTGTCCTTCTTGTTCTTCAAATTGACTTCAACCGTATCGCCCACCATGACGCGGATCATGGGCGCCGGCACCATTCCATTAATGCCCCAGAACTCCATTCTATTATCGTCGCTAATCAGCCCTTCCCATTCGGACGCTTCCAGGTTGACCACGACGGTGGCGGGCTGGGTTCGCGTGATGGGAGCGGGAGCCTTGGGAGCCTTCAGGAGTTGAGCCTGGATGGTCTCCGCCGACACCACGCCTGCATTAATGGCAAGGCATGGAGCCATGACCAAGGCGCTGATCAACCCGGCATGACGCATGTTCTGTAAGAAACTCTTAGGCATGACGCCTCCTTTAATTTTTGATGACTCTCTTCAGATGGTCTCGTTAATTGGATCCTCTAATCTACCTTCAGCAGACCAAAGGCGCCGAGGTCCTTCCGATTGCCCACTGGATCAACGAGGGTATAGGTGCCAGCCTTATTGACTTTAAACTCGACCACCACCGCGCCACCAGTAGGAACCTTGGTCACCTTGACGTTTTCCGCCGGTGGTGTGGTCAAAGAACCCTCGGTGTATACCCGGTCGAACGGCTGCTCGAGGAGCTGAAAAGAGTCGACAAAGTTGGGTCCTACGTTGGTGAAGAAAATCCGAACGGTTTCCCCGGCCTTGGCTTTGAGGGGGTTCTTGACCAGCGAAGTCTTATGGCCGTTATAGACCACATGGGAAGGACGCTCATCTAACCCTGCTTCGTACGAAAATTCCATCGTCTCGCCCTTCTCAGCACCCTCTTTTGTGTAAAACTCACTTTGCGTGATCTGATACTCCTTGTCGACAGGCTTCAACCCACCCGCCGGCTCGACGACGATCGTGCCGTACATGCCATTCCCAACGTGCTCGGGAATGGACGGCGATGCGGTGGCGCAATGATACATAAAGACACCGGGAATGATCATCTTAAACCTTCCACCGCTTTCTTGCCCTGGCTCGCTATTGAGCAGGCTCGCCCCGCCGCCTGGCCCCGTGATCGCATGGAAGTCAATATTGTGCGATTCCTTGCTGTTCTTGTCGTTCTTCATGCGGATTTCAACCGTATCGCCCACCATGACGCGAATCATGGGCCCTGGGGTGTGCTTATTAAAGCCCCAGAACTCATAGTTGTGATCGTCGCTCAGCGGACCGACCCACTCGTCTGATGTCAGGTTGACAAGAACGTTGGCGGGCTCGGTTCGTTTGATGGGAGGGGGAACATTGGGTGCGAACGCCAGTTCGGCTTTGATAGTCGCTGCCGACACCACACCCGCATGGATGCCAAGATATGGGGTCATGATACATGCGCCGACCAATCCGGCCGTGCGCACACAACGAGAAAAACTTATAGACATGGTGCCTCCTTTGAATTGACTTTCTCTTGCCCTGACCGTTTCTTCTCTCGTCCGACGTGGGACGAACCGAGTGGTTTCAGCCCCGGTTCAGGGCCTTGTCATTACTCGCCAGCTTACGGTTTGTAACACGAGTGGTCGTGTGGCTTGCCATCGTTCGAGAACATGTTCTCAAACGCCATCACCTGCCAAATTTGCTCCTCCGTCAGGCCGTTCTTAAAACCTTTCATTTTGGTCTTCGGGACACCTTCCGATATCCGCCAGAACCAGAAACTGTCGGACCAGCGGCAGATATTTTTAGGATCCCGCATATCCCGCGCACCCTTCTTGACCGGTTTGCCATCTTTACCGTGACAGCTGGCACAGTTGACGTTTGGATTAATCTCGCCTTTGTAAATCAGCTCCCCTTCCGAGATGGCCTTGGGATCCGTCCACCCGCCAGCCGGCATATGTTTGTCCGCATACTCGGCTGGAACCGGGGGCAATGGGGGCTCATCTTCAGCGAAAGCCATGCCTGCTGATAGAATGAGAGCGCTCCCCATCATCATGATCGCCATACCGAAATTCCTTCCCGTCATTCCTGCCTCCTTTATTTGTCTGAATAGTGAGCCTGGTTTATCGACGAGGTTCTACCGCTTGGGGCACATTTCGGTTGTGTTCCCCTTTGGGCCACCACATCGAACATAAACCAATCCTATCACGCGATGGCAACAGAAACCATCCAGGCACAACCACACGACTGAAAAGTTGTCTATCATGCCACCGTTCTCTTAAAACACGCAAGGCCATGTAACATAGCAAATTACCTAGTGTCAAGCGGGTGCGCTCTTCTTCTTTGTCACTTCAATTTAGAAATGCCCTCTGATGTTTCTACGGATGACTCCGGGTGGTCTTTATTGAGACGATGTGGGCGTGCCGGCGACGTGTCTCCATCCCGCAGACCTGTCTCGAATCCTTGCTTCGGAGCTGAAGGCCTATCGGTTTCGTGTGTCCGAAGTGTTCGGGGCAGTCCGCAGGGCTCAACTCCATGCGCGACGTGTGTGAGTGAGAACGTCAGCGCCACGTGGTTTGTGCGGCATTGCAGCGGCCTTGCCCGATAGTCTCGTGTGCGAGCCTGATGCATTGACAACCCGTCCACCTCTGTGCAAGATGACGCACGTAGGAATGCGCCGAGTCAGTTGTGCCCCACCCTCTGTTAACCGGTCGGTGGATCGCCGTGATGATTCGTCGGTTTCATATACGCAGGTTAGGAAGCACGAGAGGCACATCAGATGGTGAACGGTACACCGATCCTGTTTCGAGTCGGTTGGCTTTCGATGGTAATTGTCGCAGGTGTCGTCTTGGCCGGTTGCGACAGCACGGTCCAGCAAATCGGCAGACCGATGGAATCGCCGCCTGTCGTTCAGACTGAGCGCCGGGAGAAGCATACCGACCACACCTATGGCTTTACCGTCAAATATTATTCAAGAGACTACGTGTTTCTCAAGGAAGACCCCATCCAGTCAGCCATGCAGCCGCCGGAGGTGTACCGCGTACGCTTTCAACGGAAAGATATCGCAGCCGGCAAGGTTGCAGAGCATGAACATCCTGGACTTACCATCAGCGTGTTTGCGCTATCGCCTGGACTCCCGTTGCGCGATTGGCTCGATTCATCCGGACTGCTGTCTCCCGGCAGCGAAACGTCTTTAGTTCGATTGACTGGCGTGAAGGAAGGATTGAGAGTAATCCTACGACAGCAACCTGCGCCCAACGAGTTTGTCTATCTCGCGACCGACCAGTACGTGTACCGTCTCGTACCGTATGGCCCCCAGGGTGGGAAAATGCTGAGATCGTTCCGCCTGCTCCCGGATTCCTCACGGGCTCATATGAAACATTGATCTGAGCGTGCAGAGGAAGAAGGTTCCGGAGCACGATTTGAATGCCATATGAATAGCCGTGCATCGGCCAGCTCCCACGCTCTAGCGCATATATTTATTATGGTGAATTTGCCAGTTGCCAGGTGAGCGTGAGGACATACCGTGCGATGGTACGCAAAAATTCCGGATTGATCGTGTCGGCGGTGTCGGTGGGCTGATGCATGTGCGGGTGAACCCCGCCGCTAGCGATGCTGACAGTTGGAATTCCTGCCTCTTTGAACGGTTCGTCGTCGCCGCCAGGCAAGAATCCGTAGTAGTCAAGCTTCTTGACCGAACCCGTTGTCCACCCTGCTTCCCTTAACGTGGACTTCTTCAACTCTGCGACACGCAGGATTAGCACTCCGTCTCCCGCTCCCACATGGTCGATGTTGATCATGGCCTTCGTTGTGTCGAGGGGAATGACGGATTTCGATGTGTAGAGGCGCGACCCGAGCAAATCTCTCTCATGTCCACTAAAGGAGACAAAGAGGATCGACTGTTGAGGACGTAGGCCAGTTTTTCCAAGGGCCCGTGCGACCTCAAGCATGACGGCGGTTCCTGATGCATTGTCGTCAGCGCCGGGAAACCAGAGGCCCGCTGCACGTCCGAAATGGTCGCGATGGGCACCGATGACGATGGTGTCCGGTCCTGTCCCAGGAATCATTCCCACCACGTTCGTCAGCAATCCGTCCGCTATCGTGGTGTTCCAATGGAGAGAGGCATATCGATTGATGAGGTGTGATCGCCCTGCTGGGGCGTTATGGAGTTGTTCTTGGAGGGTGCGAAGGTAATCAGGATTGGATTCCTCGCCGCTTCCGGCGAGGAGCGTCTCGGCCAATTTGGTGCTGATCCATGCGCCAGGGAGGGCTTGATCAGGGGAGAGTTGCCCATACATTGCGCTGGGCCTTCCTGTAGCACCGCGGCGTATTTCATAGGGGCTGATAATCGGCCCTGTTGTGGTCAGGTAGGCCACGGCTCCTCGATCTCGCGCGAAGCGGACCTTCTCTCCATGGCTGACGGAGCCTTGGTAGTGTTCCGGTTTGCCACGCAGGAAGAGCACAATGCAGTTCTTCACATCGACGCCGGCGTAATCGTCGATGCCTTGTGCGGGATCGACAAGGCCGTACCCGACAAAGACAAGCTGACCCTGGAGGTCGGCAGACGGGGAGTCAAAGACCGGGAAGTAGTCTCTGCCTAGCTCCGCGGTGACCAACTGGTCCGCTGCGCCGGTGCGAACGACTGGGTTAGGTTCGATGAGTGGTGTGGAGACCACAGAGGCCATGATGCCGGGCGCTTCTTTCCCGGCGCTGGGAGCGGGGAAGGCGATTCCGTTGTTGTCAATGCGCGGGAGTTGTACCCCTGCTGAAATCAATTCCTGTGCAACCCATTGTGCGGATCGGAGGTCATCGGCGGAACCAGTTTGCCGCCCGTTGAAAGCCGGGCTGCTTAGCGTGCGCACGTCGGCGAGCATCCGTTCGGTCGACAGGCTATCGAGTGCACGAAGCCAAGCACCTTGGTCTTCATCTGATTGCGCGTCACCTCGGCTCCCCAAGGGAAGCAGAGCAAGGATGATTCCCAGGAGAATGATCCCAACACCGGAAGGGGAGCAGTTGCGGATCGAGTCGTTCATTCAGTAAGCCTCCTCTAGATGGCGCAGGACTATAACATAGGCTGACTCGTCAACCTAGACCGACACCTGCTGTAGAGCGGTCTTTCGCTCGTAGCGGCCGTAATCGCGGAAGGCCGTGTCTTGGACTTCGACGAGCTCAGTCGAGCCGCGCGCCGGAGTTGGGCGGGCTAGGATTGCCTGACCGATCATATTCCAAGTAGGATAAATATTTCCTAGAGTGGGCCTTTTACTTGTGTTGCCGGACTGGGCGAGGTATCGATGGGTACTACCAATGAACTGCTCGTGAATGCCGTCACGTCCAAGGATGCGAAAGAACAAACAGATGCACAGAAAAACCGGCCGAAGCTGTACTGAGAAGGGATGTCTATGTGGTTGTGGCTCATTGTCATGTTCACGCTAGTGGTCGGAGTTCCATCTGTTCAGTCGGAACAGCCTCAGGTAGAGATTGTCAAACTGCCGGCTCACATCGGCACGCGGTACTTCGATCCCAAGAATCCGCCGCGCGATCGTCCGCCACTCACGGGACCCGAAGAGGGAGTGTACGTCGGTGATTTCCTTTCCAATGCGTCCGTCGGCGGCCAGGTTATGCAGGCCAATGCGACGCATGCGAAGGCCAGAATCAACCGGATTAAAGTGACGCTGCAACTCAACATCACGACCTGGCTACCGAAAGATCCGGAGAAGCGGATCGTTGAACATGCAGAAGGGCATCGGCAGATTGCGGAATATTATTATCGGAACGCCGAGGTGATCGCTCGGCGCATTGCGGAGCCCTTTCTCGGCAAGACCATCGAGCTGAGCGGCGCCGACTTGCGCAACACGCTCAGCGCGGCAATTGACAAGATCGCGGAAGAAATCACCAACGAGTACAAGGGGCAGATGCTGGTCAAAACGACACAGGATCGGTACGATGCCCTTACAGAACATGGTCGAAAAGAGATTCTGGTATCCGATGCCGTCGTCCAGGCGTTGAAGGACACCTATCCGGAGCCGGCCAAGCCCGCCGTGGTGCTCGTCGACTCTCCTGAATATCTGGCCTGGAAGAACTTCGCACCTGGTGCGAAGGTTGTGTACGCCGCTCGGTATTGGAATCTGAACGGCCAGAACCACTTGGTTCCCGGTCCGATCACTTCTCTCAAGGCATATCAGTTGCGGGGCATCAACGTTGAGAGCGTCAGGCTCTGGTTCAGCCAAGCGCCCACTGATCGGTATGGGAGGCCCATGCCTCCGAATGAATGGGAAGAAACGATCGCCGCTCAGTACGATTCCAAAGTCGACCTGTTGGCGAATCAATCCCGTTCAGCCCAACTGCTGACTCTCTTCCATCAAGCCGGCAATCTTGCGATAGGTGTCCAACTAAACACCGGACCGATTGAAACCGGCGAAGCCACGATCGAGGTCAATGGCGCGCGGATTGCGACGCATTGGGAGTCCGCGACGTATGAGTATGATGCGTCGGTGTGGCCGACCTTCAAAAATTGCCGCCTTGTCATCAACCTCTGGACGAGCAACGCCGTTCCAACGGGCTTGGTTCGCAAGACCGAAGAGAGAACTTGTCCGTTGGGCCGGGATCAGTTGCCACGAGTCATGGTCGAGACGTATCTCCAATCGTTCGAGGGGTTTACGCCGGTGGCGAGCAGATGAGCGAAGTGGTGCTCGGTCCGTCACGGGGAAGTTCTGGAGGCCAGCATGGTACAATGCCTTGAAAAAAGACGGAGAGGGACCACCCTGTGGTCCTTACGTTGAGAAGGGGTGTTCACGGAGATCAGATCACGTTCGTTCAAAAGGGAGAACCCCAATGATACGAGATACCATGCCACGAGCTGTCGCACTCGCCGCACGATGTGTTCTCGTCACCGCCATGGTGCTGCCGTTGCAACCGGTATTTGGCGAAGGCGGGGCCAGGCGGGATATGATACGTGCTGAGGAGCAGCACCGCCAGGAGGCCGTCATGCATGCCCAAGAAGCGGCGGACCATGGCAAACAGGGTCATCCGGGTGCATTCCTGACCAGTGCTGAAGCGGCGCTACAGTCCGCCCTGAAGGCCGGCGAGGCTCCGCATGTGGATGCAGGGATTGGGGAACTCAAACAGGCTAATGAGCATGGGAAAGCAGGTCATGTGGACGTGGCGACAAAACACGCCGAACAAGCGGTCATACATCTGTCGGAGAAGTACCGGAGTCGATAGGCTGACCAAACCTTTGCGACGCCATCCCAGGCGATAGCCGCCTATTATCTGATGCCCCTGTTCTGACTCATGTTCGGACGCTAACTGCCGCGAGGGAGGCCTTGCTCCTCCCAGCGCGATTCTTCTAAAATACCCCCTTTTGCGAGGTACCTATGTCCTTCCGATTGACTATGACCCTTGTGTTATCGGTCTTTTGTCTTGCCGCGCCGGCATGGGCCGATTTTCAGGCCGGCGTGGATGCCCATGACCGTGAAGACTACGCCACTGCCTTGCAGGAGTGGCAGCCGCTGGCGGATCAGGGCGATGCCCAGGCGCAGTATCAAGTGGGGATGCTGTATCACAAGGGCCGCGGGGTGCCGCAGGACGATGTGCAAGCCCGGAAGTGGTATGAAAAAGCGGCGGCGCAGGGACAGACCAAGGCGCAGTTCAGCCTGGGCACCTTGTATTTTAACGGCGAAGGCGGTCGGAAGGATTATCAGCAAGCCCTGCGATGGTTCCGTCTCGCAGCAAACCAAGGAATGGCGCTTGCTCAAACGAAAATCGCCATTATGTACGATTACGGGGAAGGCGTGCCGAAAGATAAGGTTCAGGCATATAAGTGGTTGAGTTTGGCTGCGAAGAACGGAGACAAGTCAGCGCCCCTGCTGCTTGGCTCGCTGGACAACGAGATGACGCCGGCTCAAGTTACCAAGGCCAAGGAACTGGCGAGTGAGTGGAAACCGGAAGGCCAGTGAGCGCACGGGAACGGATGAATAAAGGGGATTTTGGGCGCGAGGCCGAAAGTGACGGACAGGGTGAAGGTGCACGGTCACGGCACCCTGATCGACGGCACCGTGTTCGATAGTTCCGTCAAGCGAGATGAGCCAGCCATGTTCGGATTGAATCACGTGCTGGACGGAAGGGGTGCAACAGATAAAAGTCGGCGGCAAGAGCAAGCTGGTCTGTCCGGCGAATCTCGCTTATGGTGAGAGAGGCGCGCCCGAGAGGATCAAGCTGGCCGACACGCTGGTGTTCGAGGTGGAATTCTTGGAGATCATGGCCAACCCAAAATCATAACCAATCCAGGGTAGGCCTGTACGGCATGGTCCTCAGCGAAGTCAAGCAGGAGCATCTGCCGCTCGACTTCGCCTGATGATCCACGCAAGACCTTCCACTCGACACTATTCCTGAACTTGTGCTACCAGAGCAGGTTCCGTCACACATCAAGAAAGGACCGCTCATGCGACCCATTGTTTTCTGTTTGGCGACCATGCTTTGCGTTGGAACGACTGCCACATTCGCTGGAGCGTCGGAACCGACAACCGAAGAGCAAAAAACCTTCTATGCCATGGGATTAGCCGTCAGCCAATCCATCTGGACCTTCAGCCTGAACGAATCTGAGCTCGAAATTGTGAAGTCCGGTATCAGTGATGGGGTCCTCAAAAAGACTCCCAAAGTGGACCTCCAGACGTTCGGCCCAAAGATTGAACAGTTGCAACAGGCCCGCGCCTCAGTCATTGCAGAGGCTGAGAAGAAAGCCGGAGCTGCGTTCCTCGCAAAAGTCTCGGCAGGACCAGGCTCCAAGAAAACAGAGTCCGGCGCACTCCTCACGACGATCAAGGAAGGGAAAGGTATATCGCCGAAGGCTTCGGATAGGGTGAAGGTGCACTATACCGGGACTCTGATCGACGGAACGGTATTCGAGAGCACTCTCAAGCAGAGCGAGCCGACCACTCTCGTCTTGAGTGAAATGAGCAAGTGCTGGAAAGAAGGGATATTGCAGATGAAAGCCGGTGACAAGAGCAGATTGATCTGCCCGTCCAATCTGGCCTATCGCGACAAAGGAATGCCTCCTCTGATCAAGCCGGGAGCGACATTGGTGTTCGAGATCGACCTCGTTGAGGTCGTGGCCAACCAATCACTCCAGTAGCCCTCATCAGGTCGAGCGGGCCACTGTCCCGCTTGACTTTCTCGCCGATCAACAGATGCTCCTACATATGCCAGTTCACCTCTTTCCGTTGAAAGTTGGCCGAACTTATCCCCATCTGCACGCATTCTCCGTGGTATGGTTCTGATGCTCAACGGATGGAAAAGAGGCGACCTTTTAGGTTAGTCGCCTTCAGTCCTGGGCCCTTCCAGTCGTGGCGAAGTGTTCTCGGGCAACCCAGTGACTGCACGTCGTTTAAGTTTTTCCCGCCATCTTGAGGAGAGGTAGACGCAGTCGGCCAGCCCCTGAGCCGCCTGGCGGTCATCGATCCGATGATGCATCACCTCGTTTGCGGAAAACACTGTCCAGTTTGGATGATGGCGTTCGACCAGAATCAACCTATTTCCAGCCTGGACGTGGCCTTCTTTGAGGACGCGGAAATACCAACCGGTTCGACCAGTTTCCTGGACCAGAAGAGCAAGCTCCTTCATCTGCCAGCGCCGCGCCAGTTTCCAACAGGGTTGTCTAGGCTGAGATATTTGAACCAGGGCATCACCGACTTCAAAAACATCCCCGATACACACGTCACTTTCCAGCAAGCCTTCAATTGTAAAGTTTTCACCGAAGCTTCCTGGCTGAAGATCAGCCAAGCCTATCGCCTGTGCCCAATAGGGGTAGTGTTCAGCCGGGTATACGTTGACGGCTTTGTCTAGTCCACCGTGGTTCTCGAGATCCGCTTGTCCATCTCCGTCTAAATTGAGCGTACTAAGCCAAATGCGGTGAGGGACCGGTAGCTTGAAGAATCCTGTCGTCCATGTCCGGCCTGAGGCAGCCCTTGTAGTGTCGACGTCGATAAGACGCGGGAGTCCAACTTGGAGAGAAAGAATGCAACCTGGAGATGTGTTCAAGGGAATGTCCTGAGTGGTTTAGTAGGCGATTGAATGAAAAGCCAAGATCTTAACCATCGTACGAAAAAATCTCACCTAGAGCGATCAAGGTCTGGTGAAGGTAATGATGTCATGTTGGGCTTCGGTCTCGTCTATAACAGGAAATTGATCAATTTTCCGTCTGTGTCTAAACAGCGCTGTAACGGATCCTGGCATACAGACGTTGTCCTGCGCGCAAGGTAGGACCAGCTCCACCAATAGCCACAGCATCAACAAGACAATACCAGGCTCCGACACCGCTTGGCGGGTTGCCCTGTGGCCAACCCAAGAGGGGGTCGATGGCTGCCCAGTGCCAGGCACCCACGGCTGTTCCAAGTAACTCAAGCCAAGTTGTGATAAAAAATGCAGCCAAATAGACCATCGGTGAGCGGCCAATGATCAGCCAGACCAAAAATATGCCAAACAATAATGCCCCCACTGCATCCCCACGATCCGGGTACCCACTGATTCCCCAGAGAGACCATGTGCCCCAAACCCCAATGACGAACAGTGCGATCTTCTTGGGATGACGCACAAATAGGCCTGAGCGGGCTAGGGCAACGGCGGTGAGATACACCATGCCATGTCCTGGAGGGACATAGGCCGGCACATTTTCAAAGCGATAGGTGTACCCTCCCATATAGATAGAGGCAAAATGTTCACCGACTGTCGCGAATATCACCGCGATGGCTACTTGAACTTTGGTTTCCGTGGTCTCTCCAAACAAGAGGCAACCAAGAAACAGCCAAGCGAGTCCTCCTAAGAGTTGTTGCCGATCAAGAGAGGCACTACTTTCAAAAATTGAACTAATACCTACGCACAAGAAGGTCAATGCGGCTATGAGGTAATCACGGGTTCTGTGTCCACTTCCTTCAGCATCAGGAAAGTGGCGGAGCGCAGTTCGCTCAAACGCATTAAGCCAAGATGCAGAAGAAGATGTGCGAGAAGGAGCACTCATCAGGTTCATCACGAATACTGTAAAGCTGTTTTTAGCTGAATAATGGGAACAGAGGAGCGTGTATCGAGAGCAGGAGGAACCATAGCGATGTGGGTATCATACAGAACTGGTGGTAAATCGGCAATATAGATGGGTTAGAGCTATCATGGTGACGATTGAGTACTAGAGAAAATGATGAAGGAGGTGGAAGAAAGAAAAACGCCGATCTGTCTTGCCATCTTGCGATGGGGACAGATCGGCGTTTGATTTAGAACAGGACGACCTAGGCTCCCAAGCGTGTAAAGACTGGGAGAACCGGTGCCCAGATTGGATTGATGAGTCGTTCGCCTGACTCAGTCCATGACATCAACAATCCTGCGAAGCGCTGATCCGGATCGTGGAGAATGTCCACCAACCGCTGCACCTCCCACAGAACGTCTTTGGACTCAATGTTGATGTCCACAGTCTGTCCTGGCAGGATGGCCGCATCCTTGTCCATTGTCAGGCCTGCCGCTGCAACCAGCTCGGCCGGATAGTTTGGATCAAGCTTTGTTGCGCCGAACGCGTTCGTAAACCGGATACCGGCTGTTGTGAACTCGCCGATGGTGAGTGGTTCTGTTCCATTATTGGTTGCATGCAACGTCATACGTAGCGCGCGACCTGGAACATCATACTCAGCATGGGTCACTTCAACCGTCATCGGGTTAGGCTTGATCGGGAGTGGCTTGACCTTGGTCTCACCCGCTTGGAGCGGTACGGTGACAGGGTGCCGCGAATCCGCAGCTAAGTACCCGACCGTGACCACCACCAGCACGAAGACCAACATAGCCGCTGCAAACTTCCGATCGATCGGGTCAAGCAGAATCTCGTCTCCATAGGCTGCCAGGACACGAGCTCTGACCAAGTACATGGGACGGATCATGTACCAACCGACCCACAGAATGGCTACGGCTGCCCAGAACAAGTGCCACATGATACCCGTGGCCGTACCCATTGTTTCAATGTCAAACGTTTCACCGGTCAACGTCTTTATCGGATGGGTGAAGTCCTCGTACTTACCGGTGATATCCATCCATCCACCAGGTCCTGCGATTGGACCTGCATCCTTCACCGCGAACATCGGATGGATGTGGTGGTGGCCAGGGAGTCTTGCCTTTAATGTTACGACATATTCGTAGTCACGACCAATTTCCATTGGGCCGGATACGAACATTGGGGTTCCATTGACTTTTGAACTGAGACGGAGGAACACCGAACTGGGAGACCCGATGTTGAGGAAGGTCCGGGTTGGTTTCACAACCGCGCGAGGCCAGTCTTCCGACAAATGGAACTTGCCCCTCAGCTCGGTTACGTCGTTGATCTGGGTTGATTTCCCAACCCATTGCGTATCGTACCAATTGACCGTACGCATCCGGAGAAATGGTTCCTGCGAACGCTCTCCGTGAGCGAAAGCAGGTGTGGTGTCAAGAACAGGCGTCAGAGCCAGTGTCGCCACCCCGCAGAATCCTATAACGAAGTGTTTGAAGAGGTGTTTAGCGTTCATGCTTTCCCCCCAGAGAGTTTTGCCTTATCGCCATGTGCGAGTGTCGCGTAGGCGAACACATCGTACACTTT
>CABVRS010000016.1 GCA_902500745.1 uncultured Nitrospira sp. | reverse complement strand
TTCAGTGGGGGTTTAAGACCTCACAGTTTAATCCGAGCGATTTCCATTTGATTGGGAACCCTACCGGAGGATTTGCGCAAGCTGGTGGAACTGGGGCCACGACGATCGAGCGCACGTTCTTGGTGAATTTGCCAGCGCAGGTGGGAGGATTGCCAGCTGTGCCAGGCATCGGTTGGACCTTTGGAAAACTAGCTGATGGATTTGCGTTGGACATGCGGCTATCAGCCGGTGAATTGCTCGGTTTGACCAAGGTAATCGCCGCACCCAAGATCACCACGCTGGACAAACGGGAAGCAAAGATTTCTCAGGGCGAATCAATTCCATTTCAAACGACATCGTTGCAAGGTACGCAAACAACCTTCGTCGATGCAAACTTGGAATTGAATGTCACGCCACAGATTACCTCGCGTGATCCTCGGGAAGAATATAAAAGGATTATGATGAAGGTACGGGCAACTCGCAACGCCGTTGGTGCTCGGAGTAACCCCGCTGGACCTAGTATCGATCGACGAGAAGCGACGACCCAAGTGATGGTGAGAGATGGAGAAACCATGGTCATCGGCGGCGTCTTTGTCGATACGCAATCCAACAACGTGCAAGGTGTTCCGTATTTGTCTCGCATGCCCGTTCTCGGTTGGTTATTTAAGAACAAGTCTGAATCGGTCGGCAAACAAGAATTGCTGATTTTCCTCACGCCCAGCATTATCAAGATGTAGCGCCCACTGAGTGGGGTGTCGCGACAAAAGCGTGGTGACGCGCATCAGTGTCACCACGCTTTTTTTATTTGGCAGCAATCACTGCAGGCGTCTTCCGGGATTTTGGTATTCCCTCAGCGCGTGACCATCGTTTTAGTTTTGTCGGGGCTGTGTTACGATGCCGTGCCTTGAGTATCGTCTGCTCGATGTCGGTATAGAAGTGATATGAGATCCTCTCCCTTAGTTGTCCACATGGGTATGCGATGAGTTCGATCTTCACGGTTCCGGTGTCGCTAGCGGAACGAAGTTACGAAATTACCATCCGCGCTGGCTTGTTGGAGAGGCTCGGAAGCGAGCTGAAGCACCATGCCGTCAAAGGGAAGGTTGCAATCGTAACTGATCGGCGAGTGGCGCGGTATTACCTGAAAACTGTGCTGGAAACGATCAAGCAACATGGCATTGAGCCGGTTCCGATCATTTTGACTCCGGGGGAACGTTCGAAAACATTACAGACGGTGGAGACCGTACTTGATGTTTTGGCACGTCACCGATTTGAGCGTTCCTCAGTGCTGTTGGCACTGGGAGGGGGCGTCGTCGGCGATATTGCGGGATTTGCCGCGTCGATCTACCAGCGTGGCATGCCCTATATCCAAGTGCCGACGACCCTTGTTGCTCAGGTTGATTCCAGCGTTGGGGGAAAGACAGGAGTCGATCATCGACTGGGCAAGAACTTGATCGGGTCGTTTTTTCAACCGCGTGCCGTATGGGTCGATCCATTAGTTCTTCAGACCTTGCCCGCGCGTGAATGGGTCGCTGGCCTGGCTGAAGTGATTAAGTACGGCATCATCGCAGACGCGTCGTTCTTTTCCTACCTCCAGCGCTCCATGCCTGATCTTCTGAAGCAAGCCCCCAAAGTCGTTGCAGCGGTCGTGAAACGATCGTGCGAGATCAAAGCCGAAGTTGTTTCGGCGGATGAGCGCGAGTCCGATCGGAGACGGATTCTCAACTATGGCCATACCATTGGGCATGCACTGGAAGCCTTAGGTGGCTACCGGTCACTGGTCCACGGAGAAGCGGTCGGAATTGGGCTAGTCCAGGAAGCCGACCTCGCCTGTTTTCAGGGGTGGTGTAGCCATGAAGTCGTTGAAGCAATTCGACGCACCGTGAAAGAGGCGGGACTAAGCGAGCGAATGCCCCGGTGGATACCTTCCAAGATATGGAAGGCGATGCTTCATGACAAAAAGGTTTCGGGAGGCCGAGTCATCGGAGTTTGGCCTTCGCGCATTGGGGAGGTTCGCATAGCCCCATTGGAGAAGCAGGTGTTCGATCGGTGGTATGGTGCGTCTCAAATACCGTGACTCACGCATGGATCGTTTCGTAACTTTTCTCGGTGAGGAATTTGGTCGAAGAAAGTGGCTTTCCCTCTCCCGCCACAGGTGGCTTCCTGTGTCCTAAACCAGTTAGGCGAGTGTGGGATGAGAGCATTACGAATTGCTTTGGTACAGATGAACCCCACTGTCGGGGATCTGAACGGGAACGTCCATCGCATCCTCGAATGGATCAGCGAGGCACGAAAAGCCCACGCCGACTTGGTTGCCTTTCCTGAACTCGCCATTACCGGCTACCTTCCCGAAGATCTGCTCTTTAAACCGCAGTTTGTGAACGACAATTTACGCGCATTGAACGAAGTCGTCCGATCCTCTCATGGTTTGGTTGCGGTGGTTGGATATGTGGCACGAAGCGCTCAGACCGAGTCAAAGGCCTCGCGGCTGTCGAATGACTCGCACCGTGGCCGGCCGCTCTATAATGCAGCGGCGCTGATGGCTAATGGCAAGGTAGTCGGAACCTGTCACAAAAGGTCCATGCCGACTGATGGCGATGAACGTCGATATTTTCGGTCCGGCCAACAGCCGCCAGTACTCATAATCAATGGCATGACGATCGGTGTGACCATCGGCGAGGACCTGTGGTGTTCCGATGGGTCTCCTCGAGGGCAAGTGATGGCTGGGACTGAAGTGATGGTCAACCTCGATGCCTCTCCGTTCCAGATCGGCAAGAGCCGTTCACGAGAGCGATTTCTGGGGACCTGGGCCCGTAAAAACAGAGTTATTGCCGCCGTTGTGAATATGGTCGGAGGCCACGATGAAGTGGTTTTTGATGGGAATAGCTTCATGCTCGATCAATCCGGCCAGGTGCTCGCACGCGCTGGAGCTTTCAAGGAAGAATTACTCATGGCCGATGTGAGTCTTGATACCGTCCGACGCAGCGGGGGAGCCGGTGGGCGAAAATCAGCATCGCTGAGAAATTCGGTTTGGACTGCTGATCGTCTTCTAGTGAAGCTGCCGACGGCGAAGGGAATACGGACTCCCCTCATGCCGAGAGTGGTCGAGCCGGTACGTGAAATCGAAGAAATTTACCAGGCCGTAGTTCTTGCTGTGAAAGACTATGTCCAGAAAAATAGATTCAAACGGGTCGTGATTGGGTTGAGCGGTGGAGTCGATTCCGCGTTGACGGCGGTGATTGCCGTGGATGCGCTTGGGGCTCCGAACGTGCTTGGGGTTTTCATGCCGTCTCCTTATACGTCCCATGAAAGCGAAGCGGATGCGAGGGAGCTGGTGCAGAACCTCGGCATCGAGTTACATGTCATCCCGATCGCTGCAACATTCGAATCTTATCGACAGTCGCTCGCTCCGGCATTTGGTAAGCGCTCAACGGATCTGACGGAGGAGAATCTTCAGGCGCGCATTCGTGGCAATATCCTCATGGCGATGTCCAATAAGTTCGGACATCTGGTGTTGACCACCGGGAATAAGAGCGAGCTGAGCGTAGGGTACTCGACTCTGTACGGCGATATGGCCGGTGGGTTTGCCGTCATCAAGGATGTATCGAAGTCGCTGGTATATGAGTTGGCACGGTTCCGTAATGTTCAGGGTCCGTCTCTAGTCATCCCGACACGTACGTTGATCCGACCCCCGACTGCTGAACTCAAGCCCGACCAAAAAGACGAAGACACCTTGCCGCCTTACACTGTTCTCGATCCCATCCTGCGCGCCTATGTGGAGGAAGACCGCTCACTGGACGAAATCGTCGCGGTGGGGTTCGATCGGGCGACAGTCGCTCGCGTCATGCGGATGGTCGATAGTAATGAGTTTAAGCGCCGCCAGGCACCCATCGGCGTCAAGATCACGCCTCGTGCCTTTGGGAAAGACCGACGGATGCCGATCACAAACGGGTACCGTAGTATTGACGAGTAACTGTTTGTGGAAAGACGGTTGCGACCCGCCCTTCCTCATTCGTGGGTGTACGCACCGAAATCTACGGATACTGTCCCGACGAGAACGCACAGGATTTTGCGCACTTCGCTCTACTTCAGCCATTGAGAGACGGGAGAGGATGGGCTATGATACCCCCCCCTTCTAAACCCAAAGCGTATGCGGGCATGATCAGGATATTTGGTGTTTAGAAGACATGGGATAGCGAGTAGTCGTGTCGAGTTCCGCAATGGTTCATCTGGGAGGACGTCTTCATGAAGCTTGTTGAGGCGGTCGTCAAACCGTTCAAGCTAGAAGAAATTAAGGATGCCCTGCTGGAAATTGGTGTGCAAGGCATGACAGTATCGGAAGTGAAAGGGTTTGGACGTCAGAAAGGCCACAAAGAGACCTATCGCGGGCAAGAGTATACGATTGAATTTGTTCCCAAGGTCAAAATCGAAGTTGCGGTGACTGATGCGCAGGTCCCTCGAGTGATCGAGGCCATCATCCGGACGGCGAAGACCGGCAGTATTGGGGATGGAAAAATTTTCGTTCAAGAATTAAGTGAGGTTGTGCGTATTCGGACCGGAGAAACCGGAGAAACGGCGCTGTGACGCGAAGGATTCACACGATGACAGATCATTGTGGAGGATCTCTCAAAGGAGGTCGGGCATGAACGTGCGCGAGGTGTTGGAGTTCGCCAAAAAGCACAGGGTGCGGATGGTAGACCTGAAATTCGTCGACTTGCCGGGTGTATGGCAACACATGACCATCCCTCTGAGTGAACTGACGGAAACCCTCTTCAAGGACGGTTCCGGCCTCGATGGATCATCAATTCGTGGCTGGAAGGCCATTAACAACAGCGACTTGTTGGTGGTTCCCGATCCCGAGACGGCCTGCTTGGATCCCTTTACGGCAGTCCCGACGCTCAGCATGACCGGCAATGTCGTGGATCCGATCTCACGCGAGAATTACGAGCGCGATCCAAGGTTTATCGCGCAGAAGGCGGAAAAATATCTCCAGAATACCAACATTGGGGACAGCTCGTTCTGGGGGCCGGAAGCGGAATTTTTCATCTTTGATCATGCCCGGTATGATCAAACCAGCCACAGCGGCTTCTACTATGTGGATTCCGAAGAAGGCGCGTGGAACATGGGGCAAGAAGGCATCAACTTGGGCGGTAAGATCCGCCATAAACAAGGATATTTCCCCGTCGCTCCGGCCGACACGCAACAGGACATTCGGAGTGAAATGGTCCTTGAAATGGAAAAGGTCGGCATCGTGGTGGAAAAGCATCATCACGAGACGGCATCGGCCGGCCAGGCCGAGATCGACATTCGGTTTGACTCTCTCGTGCGAACCGCCGACAAAATGATGATGTACAAATACATCGTGAAGAACGTGGCTCGTCGGCACGGCAAAACCGCGACATTCATGCCGAAGCCGCTGTTCAGCGATGCCGGTTCCGGCATGCACACCCACCAGAGCATTTGGAAGGATGGGAAGCCGCTCTTTGCCGGGAAGGACTATGCCGGCATCTCACAGATGTGTTTGTATTATATCGGAGGCATTCTCAAGCATGCGCCGGCGCTGGCCGCGTTTACGAATCCGACGACGAATTCCTACAAGCGCATTACGCCGGGATTCGAAGCGCCGGTTCTTCTCGCCTATTCCAGCCGGAATCGATCGGCCGGCGTCCGTATTCCGATGTATTCTCCGAGTCCGAAGGCCAAACGCATTGAAGTGCGGTTTCCTGACCCCTCATGCAATCCGTACTTGGCCTTCTCCGCGATGCTCATGGCAGGCCTGGACGGCATCCAGAACAAGATCAACCCCGGTGAACCGGCGGAAAAGGATCTCTATGATCTTGATCCGAAAGAGGCTGCCAGCATCCCCACGATGCCTGGGAGTCTTGATGAAGCGATCAGTAGTCTCGAAAAAGATCACCAGTTTCTGCTCAAGGGAGAGGTCTTTACCGAGGATCTGATCGAAGCCTGGATTGGCTATAAGCGAAGCAGAGAAATCGATCAGATGCGTCTTCGGCCACATCCCTATGAGTTTTTCTTATATTACGACGTCTAGGTTGACTGGGTAGCTGGCACGCAGCAAGCCGCGATCGAATGCTAGTGTGTTTCGCAGGTGGCTTTCCAGAGGGCCTGGTTGACGCTCGTTCCTTCAATGGGTTGCCAGCCGCCTGGTTCGATGTAGCCAGTGGTTGGCCGACCCGTGCCTATCCGTCGAGAAAACTCTATGACCTGAAGGACTCGAACGCGCGATCCCTCACAGTCAAACTCCTAATGCGCCTTGGAAGATTAGGAATCATGTCGTGCTGTTCCACGTGATATCAGTCGACTGCCATAGCGTCGCCTGCCCGCTTTTTCGATGAATCGTGTTCAGGTCGAAGTACACCGTTTCAAGACCGGGAGGTTGATACGGTTTCTCGATGGTGACCCAATCCGCATAGACCGGTTCATAATGGTTGCTCAACCTGTTGGGGATCCGGTCATTAGTCGATTGAAATCTAGAGTGCGTGGAATAAGGCCAACCGTCAAAAAAACAAGCGGTAAGGTTTAGGTGCGGTGAAAGCGTACCCCTGGCCCTCTTGAGCCTGCGTGTCGGCTTAGAGTATCCTCGCCATCACAACCGAGGAGGAGTTCTATGCCGAAGCGAGTTCGAACCGGGCTGACGCGAAGCGATATTCTCGATCGATATGTCGAGCGGTTCAAGCAGCAGCTCGTGAAATTCCAACCCTTTCTCTCACGCAAGCGCGGGTCGTCGTCGCTCGACGATTTCGACGAGGCCGCCGAAGAGCTGATCAGCCAGGTGTTTGGTGCGGCATCAGACGAATCGGAGGCCTACTTCTTTGCAAAAACGGGGGAGTCTGTACTTTTACCGGAAGAGGCGCAGGAAAGTGGAACCCACGATGTCGAACGCGCGAGTCTTCAGCAACGTCGACAAGTCCTGGAAAGTTGCCTGGCTGACCTCGAATTGCGTCGCCGATTGCAAGCCACAAGGAAGGGGAAAGGGGAAGAGCAGACGTTGGTCGAAGAATATATGTCGCACGACGTACGGAGCATCCACAAAGATGCATCGATCAAACAAGCGGGACAGCTCTTACAAAAGCACAAAATCGGCTCACTGATCGTCGACGATGGGTCTCGCTATATCGGGATCATCACCGAGTCGGACCTTACCCGTAGAGCGGTCGCCAAAGGCCTTGACCCCAATTCTACGTCCATCGCCGCTTGCATGAGCCGATCCCTCGTCACGATCGAGGAAGACGAATCGCTGGCCGATGCCAGATTGCTCATGAAGAAGCACGGCATCCGGCATCTACCGGTGACCGCGGACGCCTCGATTATCGGAGTTCTCTCGGTATCTGATCTCCTCCGTGCCTTCGAAGCGCAAAAATCTCCGTAACGCCCATCACGCCATCGAAGTACCGTCAGTCAAGGTGTCGCGAAAGCCGTAAGGCCAGTCCGACCAGGGTACGTACCGGGTTGGCGGCTGAGCTGAGCGGCATGACCGACATGTCGCACACGTAGAGTCGGTCCGTCCCGACCACGCGTAGATCCTCATCCACCACCGAGCGGCCGGCAAAGGGCGCATCGAGCTGTGGCCGGTACGGCATCCGCAAGCTGCCGACGGCGTGATGTACTGTGCCCCAGCCAAACCCTTTGCCGCCTTGCCCGTACCGAGCATTGTCGGCCGGCTGGGCCGGTTGGCCATTGACCTGAAACTGAGAGAAAATTCGCAGGGTCACCTGGTTGAGCACGTCCCAGATCTGCTCCGGATTCTTTTGCCACCCAGCCAACGCGGGAAATCGTGACTCGGCTAGATAATCGGCCCAGCTCTGGTTCCGGAATGCAAGCTCCGGCACGTACCCAAACGGTGGGGCCGCTTTGACCTCGTTATTCTCGTCAAGGCAGTTGCCGAAGCTGAATTTGATATCGATCCGAGCCGCCCCGCCGGTCGGAGGAGAGGGTACTGCCTCGGGATCATTCTCCCGCAGGTGCCAGTATTCGTGGTTGAGGTTCATCTCGATGTTGAAGGGGAAGCGGATCTCGTTGTTTGCATCGCGCAGGCCGCGGGAGTAGAAGACGATCTTGGCATGATCATCCTGTCCCAGCGGGGTACTGCCGATGTTCGTCACGAACGTCGTAATCTCGTTCGACGTCGGGTGATCCGTGAGTCCACGGCCCACCAGATCCTTCACATCCTGCGGTAACCAGGGGAACATACTGGAACGACGAAGCAGTTTCGGGCTTTCAATCGATCCGGCGGCGAGCACGACCCTTCCGGTCGTGAACAACCGAGCCTGCCCAGTCCGAGTATTACGGGCGACGAGGGTCAGATGGCTCCCGTGATTCTGCACGTCCTCGACGTAATGGTTTAGGAGTAAGTGGAGGCCTGGCCCGTCTCCGTGGCTCACGCCCGGCGTGAGGCCGACCTGGTTCACCAGCAGCTCGGCTGTATTGAACACACCGGTTCCTTCGGTGAAGAAGTCGTCCTTTGCTGTGCCATCAGGTTTCAGATAAGGTTGGTGCAGAGCGCGTGGAGTTTCCTCAATCACAAAGTCGTCGTTGAGCGAGGACTCCCGCAACCGGCGGACCACGGCTTGGGCCGTCGCTCCCATCGACGTGGACTCGTTCATCGTCTGCCCAGCTTGGTTCAGCAGACCGCCCGCTAAGTCTTGCCTCACCCGTGACGGAAAATAGTCCAGCTCCCAACCTTGGATACTCGGGATCAATCCCGACCAAAAGATCGACCGTCCGCCGAAATTCAGCTGCAGTTTTTCACCGATGTAGTTTTGCGCGCCGTTGTGTCCGGCTTGCCAGAACGTATCGCACCCGAAGTGTTTTGCTAGACTGCTATTAGGGATGCGGGAGATGTTATAGACATGGGTGGGGTAGAGGAACGATCCGGCCTCCAGCACGAGAATTCGTTTTTGCGAACCAAGCCGGTCAGCCAAGTCATCCGCGAGCACCCCGCCGCCGATCCCTGAGCCAACGATGATCATGTCAAAGTCCTCGCGCCAGCCGATGTACTCCAGGAACAGGCGCTCCCGGGCGGCCGTGTCTTCCGAGACAAAATTCACATACGTTGAAGGCGTGAAGGTCATGGCGTCCTCCCATCGTCAGGGTGAGCCGTTGCGTGCTGGGGCACTGTTCGGCGTGCTGACATCAAAGATCTGAGATTTGTGCTCAGTGGAAATGATAGGAGGTTGAGAGAAGAAAGTCGATGAGCGAGTTGTGGGTGCGGAGGAGAATGGTAAAAAGAAATATGGGTCAAACGGTGGATTTTTAAACAGCAGCATCTACTTCTGGCGCTGTCATCAGACGAGGGAGGAGTAGGTCCGAGTCGTTCACCATGACCGGCCGTTTCCCCGACATTGGCATCGGCAGGGATTGCTTGAGAATGAGCCGTCCGTCGGACACGTGTTGCATACGTGCCCGTTTGATTAAAGAAAGATCCCCGTTCAGTCCCCCTGATCGAGTACACTACCCTTCACCAATTATGCCACCGACTATGTTGCTCAGTTGTGAGTTGCTTGAGAAAAGCTACGGGGTCAAACCGTTGTTCACCGGTCTGTCCATCGGACTCTGTGACGGTGATCATGTCGGATTGATCGGACCCAACGGCTCTGGGAAGTCCACGTTGCTCAAGATATTAGCCGGCCTCGAAAAACCGGACAGCGGCACTCGATCGGTGAGGCGTCACGTTCGCATCGGCTATGTTCCTCAAGAGCCTTCATTCGACGAGGCGCATTCGGTCGAAGACGTATTAACCCAGGTTCTTCTCGATGAGGGGTTTGATCCGCATGAGCAGGGCGGTCGAATAGCGAAGGCCCTGAGCCTCGGCGGATTTGTCGGTTCAGATCAGGCTGTCTCGACATTGTCAGGAGGATGGAGGAAACGGCTGGCGATCGCGCGGTCGCTGATGCTGGAACCGGACGTGCTGCTCTTGGATGAGCCGACGAACCACCTGGATGTCGAGGGCATTCTTTGGCTTGAAGGCCTGTTGAAGGCCGAACCCCATGCATTCATTGTCATCAGCCACGACCGGCAGTTCTTGGAATCGGTGACTACCAGGGTGTGGGAGTTGAACCGCCGATACGCCGATGGGGTCTTTCAGGCGAATGGCCGGTATAGCGAGTTTCTGGAGCAGCGCGACGCGGCGTTACAGGCGCAGGCCGATTATCAGTCGTCGTTGGCCAATCGAGTGCGGCGTGAGGTGGAATGGCTTAGGCGAGGGCCCAAAGCCCGTACGACTAAAGCCAAAGCTCGGATCGATTCGGCAGGGAAACTTATCGAAGAGCTCCAGGATATGGAGTCGCGACGACCACAGGGATCGGCGGGGATAGACTTCACGGCCTCCGGACGAAAATCCAAGCAATTGCTGGTGGCGAAGGGGCTTGAAAAATCGCTCAGTGGCAAGCCGATCCTATCCAACCTCGATATGTTGTTAGGTCCGGGCGAGCGGATCGGTTTGCTTGGGCCGAACGGCAGTGGCAAAACAACGCTTCTGAAACTCTTGGCCGGTACGTTGGAGCCAGATCGTGGGTCCATCACGCGTGCCGACCGTCTGCGAGTCGTGACCTTCGAGCAACATCGCGAATCGTTGGATCAACACGCGACCTTACGCCGCGCCCTGGCCCCGGCCGGCGGCGATGCGGTCGTCTATCAGGATCGGTCTGTCCATCTTGTCTCTTGGGCCAAGCGCTTTCTCTTTGCGCCTGAGCAACTGGATCTGCCCGTCTCGCGCCTCTCCGGTGGAGAACAGGCCAGGTTGTTGATCGCACAGCTGATGCTGCAACCTGCTGATCTCTTGATCCTCGACGAACCGACGAACGACCTCGATATTCCGACGCTCGATGTACTGGAAGACAGCTTGTTGGAATTTGCCGGCGCACTTGTTCTCGTGACGCACGACCGCTGGCTCTTGGACCGTGTCTCGACCAGATTGCTGGCGTTGGACGGGATGGGCTGTGCCGAGTGGTTTGCTGATTATGCTCAATGGGAGGCGGCTCAAGCGAGAAAGGTTTCAAAGGAGAGTCGGTCTCAGCCTCCCCGAGATCGCGGCGCAAAGCCAAATTCTGGTAAGCGAAAAGGCTTCTCATACAATGAACAGAAGGAATGGGACCAGATTGAAGCGAAGATTCTTGTGGCGGAGAAGACGGCCGCGGCTTGCCAAGCGGCGGTGAACGATCCGGCGATCGTCTCATCCGCCGAAGTGCTTCAAGATCGATACGCAGCCCTGCATGCCGTGCAGGCAGAGGTCGAGCGGCTCTATAAACGCTGGGCGGAGTTGGACGAGAAACGGACTCAAGTAATCGGGGGCGAGCAACTCTAGCGGACAATGGGGGAACATGAGACTACCATCTAGGGGCAAACCCTCCTGTTTTCGAGCTGGCTGATTCTGATATGGTATGCCGGGTCGAGTGGCTTTTCCTCGAGCGCACTTACGGTTTTGAGTGAGTGGGAAAGGAACCCCCATGTTTCCTAATTCAACACACCGTGTCGTTATTGCCTTGTCGTTCCTGCTGCCGTTGACGAGTTGTTCCGATACCGATTTTGTCGTTCGCCCCCCGGCGCCGGAGAAACTCTCGACGATAGAAAACCCAATCGTTGGGACCACGGATTCCGTCATCAGCGTCCCGGTGCAGTTGGAGCTTTCGCCTTTTCTCCAAACCGTCAATGATCAGAAAATGGTTCCGAAGAAGTTCGATCACTGGGGGAGCTTTATCAAGCATCCCAAAGGCGTGGAGTACAAATACTACGCCGAACGGGATGACTTTTCCATCGAGCGATCCGGTTCTCAGCACATGGGTGGGGACGAATCTGGTATGTCGAATGGGGGTCTGTCGCTTAAAAACTGGTGGAAAGGCATTGAGCTCTCTGGGGCATCGCTTTCCGTGAGCGCCCCCCTTCGCTATAAGATTGGTGTGCATCCTCATTCTCAGAACGGTGACGCACCTGCTCAGTGTGGCGACGGCAGTGAATGGCCAAAACGAGCCGCCCTCAACGGGAACATTGCAATGACAATGACCCCGAATTACGGGGTGTCGGCAGCCCTGCGTGATGTGACGGCCAATCCCATTGATCTCTGCCGGGTACGTATCGCGGATCTGGACCTGTATCCAGTCGTCAATGCCAAACTCTCCGATCAGGTCAAAGGCGGACTGAGTCAGGCTGTCTCACAGCTCAATGCACTGACCGTCAAACCTCATATGGAAGAGGTATGGAGCGCGCTGCGCACTCCCATACCGTTGGAACCGGATGTCTGGCTCCTACTCAATATCGACAAAGTGAAACATGGTGGATTTTCAGGAGATGGTCACGTGGTGAATGACACCCTTCAGGTTACTGCGAATCCGACGATTGTCCGTGGTGCCGAACCATCGGCCACGCCTGCAGGGCTCCCCCAGCTCGAGACGGAACCGGTTTCCCCGGAATTTCGCGGCGTTGCTGATGTCCAGGGAGACTATCCTGGGGGGCGGCCAAGCTCCAAGGGGTTCCATGTTCTGGTCGATACCGAAGTCGATTACGGCACGCTTTCTAAATCGCTTTCAAGCCGGCTCAGAGGGAAACGTGTCGTCAACAAGGGTAATTACATTCAGATGACAGGCGCGACGATTTCCGGCTTAGGTGGCAACCAGGTGCTTGTGCGTGTTGATTTTACAGGAGATGCACGCGGCCACGTGTATTTAATTGGGAAACCGGAGATCAATGCAATGACACAGACGGTCTTTCTCAGTGGTCTTCGCTATGATTCCAAGACCACCCATCTGTTGCAGACAGCGGTTCCTGATTGGTTCTATCACGCGCCGCTCCGAGAGGCCATTACTCCAGAACTTGTGCTCGGAGTGACACCGATGACCGACCGAGTACATAATCTTCTGAAGACCGGACTGAATCGAACGCTGAGTCCCACCGTCTCAATACAGGGGACCGTGACGTCGATGCAAGGAGTCGCCGTGTTCGCCGATGTCGATGCGCTGCGTGTGCGAGCGATGAGTGAAGGAATGCTCAATGTGACAGTGAACAGTCATCCCTAGGCCGCCTGTCCTGAATCCCGCTGCCTTTCCCACGCGCCTCCAGGTCGATTTCTTACTACAGTTCCACCCGCTTCCAACCGATAGGGAAGTCGGGAGCCTGCCTCGATCCACGCACAACCGGGAGGAACTGTCACCATGTCATCGGCGCACGAACTGGTCCAGTCCTGCACGTCCATCTTCACCTTGCCCGAGATTTACTTCCGTGTGCGGGATGTGGTGGACGATCCCAGTTCAACCATGGGCGACCTTGCCGATGCTCTCAAGCTGGATCCAGCCATCTCGGCCAGAGTCCTCCGCATCGTCAACAGTCCCCTCTATGGGTTACCTAAACAGATCGACACGATCACACGCGCCGTCAGCCTTCTTGGGATGCAGGCCATTAACGACCTCGTGACGGCAACGACCGTCGGCCGGACGTTCTCCGGGATGACGATTCAACTCATGGATGGCCCCAAGTTTTGGCGAAAAAGCGTGCTCTGCGCCCTGCTCTCGGGGAAAATTGCCAAATCCTGCGGTGTCGATGACAGCGAGCGTTTCTTCATCGAAGGCCTGTTGCGCGACATCGGCCATCTCGTTCTCTATCAAACTGTTCCGCAACGGGCTCAATCGGCGCTTGTCGAAGCAGACTACCTCGACAGCGCTCTCGCCGAAGTAGAGCAGTCCAACATCGGGTGTGATTTCACCGAAGTCGGCGCAGAACTCATCACGTCCTGGGGTATGCCTGTGCAGATTGAGCAGGCCGTTCGACACCAACTGACCCCGAACGAAGCTGGCGAATGTGCTCTCCATGCCTCGATCGTCCATCTGGCCGGTGTCGTGGCCGACAATGAAGAACTTGAACCCAACCGACGCTGTGAGGTCTTGCCATTTCACTCCCACGCTTTGACCGCCACACAGTTCAATCAAGCTAATCTCCAGCCCTTGCTTATGGAAGCTCATGCTCAGCTCCAAGAGACACTGGCGCTTATCTACCCCCTCGCCATGGCAGCCTAGAACGTCAGCTAGCAGTTGGTTCTCAAGACAACAGCTCCAATCTCTCTGTTGTCCACGTGCTCAGATCAAACGAAGCCTTTCTTTTCGGCGATAGGTGTCACTGCAAGTATTATCGCTTTCGTGTTGTCATGTCCGTCTGGTGAATATCTATCCTGTCCTTGCAGGATATCGCTGATGCGTTACACTGAAACGAGGAGAAGACGTGGACCGTGTGACTTATTAGTGGATGCCCAGTTCCCTGTATCACCGGGAGGATGCTGCATCATGCCATTGGCCAGCGAACTGGTTCAGTCCTGCACGTCGGTCTTCACCTTGCCGGAGATTTACTCTCGCGTGCGGGATGTGGTGGACGACTCCAATTCAGCCATGGAAGGCCTCGCCAATGCCTTCAAGCTGGATCCAGCCCTCTCAGTAAGATTGCTTCGCATCGCCAACAGTCCGCAGTATGGAGCCCCTAAACAGATTGATACCATTACCCATGGCATCAAGCTGATCGGCCTCCAGGCTGTCAAGGATCTTGTCGCTGAGACCACCGTCGGCCGGACTTTTTCCGGGATGCCGGTTCATCTCATGGATGCACTCAAGTTCTGGCGCAAGAGCGTCTTCTGTGCCCTACTCGCCGAAAAGATCGCGAAGTCGTGTGGCATCGACGACAGTGAGCGATTTTGTGTCGAAGGCCTGCTGCGCGACATCGGCCACTTCGTGCTCTACCAGACCGTCCCGCAGCGGGCCCAGTCCGCTCTCATTGAAGCAGGGTATCTCGAAGCCTCGCTGGCCGAGGTGGAGCAGTCCAACATCGGCTGTGACTTCGCTGAAGTCGGTGCTGAACTGATTTGGTCATGGAACATGCCGGTCCACATCGAACAGGCCGTCCGTTGCCAACTGAGCCCGAAAGATGCCGGTGAATTCGCCATTGATGCGTCCATCGTTCATCTGGCTGGGGTCGTGGCAGACAACGAAGAACAGGAGCCCAACCGGCGTCGTGAGGTCTTCCCCTTCCATCTCTCCGCTGTTGCGGCCACACAGTTCAAGCCGGCCAACCTTCCGGCGTTGGTTGAAGAGGTTCGGGCCCAACTCCAGCGTACCCTGTCTCTCATCGCCTCACAGGCGTTGGCGGCATAGCACTCCTGGAAATTGAGAAAGCGCGAAGTGAGAGGGTAATAAGCCGATACGCATTGGCTCCCATTACCTTCTTCACCACCGGGGAGATCGAATCTCGCACTTGCCCCTGATTCTTCCTAGCCCTGTTGTCGACCACGAAGGGCCCGCGCTGAACAAATCGGTTCCAGGACACGTGCCGGTCGTCTCTTACCCGTTGCTACCGCACAACCTTGCCTGTGAAGGTTCCCGACGTCGGTTATGAAGGCCCGCGTCTTACAGCACGATACCCCCCCCATAGGAGGGCGAACGGGGCCCTTTGCCGAGTTGACCGGTGCCTTTATGTTGAGCGATCCTCTTGTCTTGCCGTTCTAGGTGTCCTTAGAGGATATGTGTTCTAAGTTGTCACGATGCTCGACTCGCTTGCTAATGCGTTTGCGGGGGAAGGGATCGCCATCTATTGGGGAATTGGCTTGCTCTTTTTCACCGCGGAATATTGGTGGCCCACCCGTCAGATCCCGTATAGCCAGGTGCTCGCACAGGATGTCGTGGCCCTCACGACGTATCAGGTCTTCTTCGTCTTTGCTGCACAGGTGACGAGTCGAATCTCGGTTTTCCACTACTCTTACTGGCATTGGCGGGCGCTGCCATTCGCGGTTAAGCTCGTGGTCTTCTTGCTTGTCCTCGACGGATTGGCCTACTGGATGCATCGACTCTGGCACACGTCGTGGGTCTGGCCAATCCATCGTTGGCATCATTCCCCGTCGGAACTGTATTGGCTGGCCGGTATCCGGGCGAGCCTGCCACAAATCGTCCTTGCGAATATCCCGTATCTGTTGGCGTTCCCGCTCCTCAAACCAGTGCCATCCCTATTCTTTCCGCTCTATTCCTATATGTTGCTCCTGACCAACAACTGGATGCATATGAACGTGACCTGGCAATCGAGAAAACTGGAGTGGTTCTTCGTCACGCCTCGCTATCATCGGGTGCATCATCTGAAAGAGATCGGGCAGGCGGGGGCAAATTTCGGGGTCTTGTTTACGGTATGGGATCGACTATTCGGTACGTACGTCGACCCAGAACGGGTGGATGTGACGGGGCCCTATGGTATTCAGGAAACCGTTCATCCAGTCCGCATGGCCATCGGGGTCTAAAGCGGAGCCGTTCTTCCTGATCAACCGAGACTCGCGACCTCGAAGCTATCCTCTCTCCGATTTGAAGTTCACAAAGCTGTTAGCCTGGCAGTTTCTCCAACCGCCAGATATGTTCCGTCGCTGGGCACTTCCCCTTGAGCCCGCCAGGGACGTCGATACGGGCCAACGGGGTGAGAGTATAGCTGTCGCTGTAATGGCGATGGAGCTCTTCGGAGGTGACGGAAAACGGCGGTCCTGGTACGATGGTCTGGTCGTATTCATAGCCGATGACGAGCTGATGCGCCAAGGCTGTGAGGGCTTTGAGATGCGCCGCGTACTGTTTCCTCATCGCCTCAGGTAGCGCGACCAACGCGGCCCGGTCATAGACCGCATCGACGGGGCCGAGGATGTCGCGAGACAGGTCGAAGAGATCACCCACGAAAATATCGATCTTCTCTCCACGAAAGAGCCTGTGCTTCCCGACCTCCGACACACGAGTTTCCATCCTCAGCTCGGCAAAGAGCTGCGTCACCGCCAGTTCACTCAGTTCCGCCCCAGCCACTGCATAGCCCTGGGACATGAGCCAGCCGAGATCGAGAGACTTGCCACAGAGTGGAACAAAGACACGTCCGACAGACGATACGTTTAAGGAAGGGAAGTGGGTGATCAGTAGCGGGTTAACTGTGGACTCGTGCCACCCAGTCTGGTTTGTCTGCCAGCGGTTGTACCAAAAACTTGGTTCCATGAAATCATTCCCTGTGGGGCCAATCTGTGTTCACGCCATCCTAAAGGGCAGAGACGAAGAGAGGCAAGACGAGAGCGCTATCTAGGGGATGCTCGGACTTAACAAGATCTCGCCACACACCAGCTATCCCAACCATATGGCCGGTGTCTCATAAGAAGAAAACTTATAAACGCCTATAGACCGATGAATGGGGTGATTGAGGAATGTCCACTCGCATTCGTGTGGGTGTCGGCCACAATTGCTCATTGCTGGTGTTGTTGGAGACGTACGGCTGTAGATAGCAAGTTAAGTTGTCCGGTTTTTGTAGCACGTGATCTGTCCGGTTTCTCTCTCCCAGCTTTCCCTTAAAGAATTTCAGCCCCGCGTCGAAAAGTTGGCGCGCACATTTGCCCGAGAACCCACGATCGCCTGGCCGCGTGACCGAGGACTCACATCTTTCCGGCGTCTTGCCGCAGCTTCGGGTTCGATCAACCGGCCATCGGCGTGGTACCGCGCCAGGCACCGAGGGCCATGGAACACGGCCAGAGTCCCATCCGGATAGGCGTGGACGCGCACCGTGACTTTGACATAATGGAACCGGTGGGGATCTGACGGGATCTGCAGGCTCAGGCCCTGATAGCGCACCGTGTTGTCCTTTGCGACGACGCGCTCCTCCTGCACGCAAAGGATCTCCGTGAGAGACGTCCCCACCCACGGGATGAAGGCGGTGCCCGTCTCAGCCGCCGGCACCGCAAACCGCCGGTTATACGCCGAAATGAAGTGGGTGGTCAGGTAGTGATTGGCGGTGGCCATGTCGGTGATCCCAGCGAGCGCCAATTCTTTGGGCAGCCGATCCTGCAGGGTGCGGAAGGCTCGTTCGGATCGGCCCCGGGCTTCTGGTGAATAGGCGGCAATGAGCGTGATACCCACCTGTTGCAAGGCCCGATGCACCTGCGTGAGCCGCGTCTTATCGACCTTCCCACCGGCATCCTCCGTGTACCAGTAGTGCGAGCCGCGATCGGTATAGAGGGAACTGAACAAGCCCTGTGCCTCAATCACCTCTCGTAGGCCACGAAAACTGCTCTGGGTGCCTTCTTCCTCCACAAAGAATGCGGAATACATCTCACTGGTGGCATCGTCCAGCGTGACAATGAGATCCCACTGACAACCGGGCACCCATTCATGGGTCGAGCCGTCTTGGTGCAACATCATCCCAGGTAACGGTTTGCGGGGCCGCTTCTTCCGATGCGCCCCGCGTCGAGGCGCACGGACCACGTATTCGGCGGTCTGCAGCCGGTTCTTGGTCCAGGTGTAGGACCGCTGCCCCCCATGCTCGGCCTGCCAGCGCTCGTGGAAGTGTTTCACGGTCCAGCCCGTATAGCAGGTCGCATACAGCGTCACCATCTGGAGGGCCTCATCGACGGGGACCGCCCGGGCCGATGCGCGGCCCAGCCGGCGATCCTCCAGTCCCTCCATGCCCTCCGCTTCATAGCGAGTGCTCCACCGCCGAAACGTGCGTTCCGTCACGCCCAGCATCTCCGCCGCCTCCGCCATCGTCAGATCTCGCCGCTGTCGTCGCGCATACAACTCCTCAAATCGCATCTGTCGCACCTCCTGTAGGACGGTTGCCCGGGTCATCGTGGCCCTCCTTGAGGACGCACCCTAAACCGGACACTTCACGTGCTACAAAAACCGGACAGATGATGTGCTAGCTACAGTTGGAGACGTACGGCTTGCCCCCTTTTCACACCTCAGGTAAAGTAGAGAACATGATCACCGTTGGACATAGACGTGAGCGACCGATGGCCGGGCAGGGCGATGGTACCTTGTTGGCAGAAGGGGCTCGCTTTAGTGAGACGATTGCACTTTTAGCCAAAAGTACATTTATCCCGAAAGGGGTATACCGTTTTCGATCGCACGTAGAAGCAAATGCACAGCAAGCAGACTGCTTGGCGAAGGGCATGGGACGATTAGCCGCCGAGCGAGTGTGATGGAAGAGTACAGCCGACCCGCCACGCTTGAGGATCTCAAAACCCTCTTACGTTCCCTCAATCAACATCACGTCGATTATTTTCTGATAGGCGGCTATGCGCTTGCAGCGCATGGCTACCAACGGGCAACGACCGATATTGATATTGTAGTTCCGGCTTCGGCCATGGCGGGACAGCGAGTTAAAGAAGCCCTGTTGATTCTTCCTGATCAAGCGGCCAAGGAGATCGAACCAGCCTGGTTCGAAGAGGGTGAAAACATCCGAGTCGCCGATGCCTTTGTCGTGGACGTTCTGCTCAATGCCAACGGCCAGACCTATGAAACGCTCCGACCGTATGCTCAAACGATTACGTTCGAAGGCATACCGGTGAGCACCATCAATCTGGAAGGACTTCTTCTCACCAAACAAACGCTTCGTGAAAAAGACGTGCCGGATCGTATCATCATAGAGCGTGCGCTGGAGGTCATGCGTACATCACGGCACACAACCAACTCTGGATAAAGCAAGCTGACCTATGGCAGTGCAAAGTCAAGAACCGACCCCATCTTCATCCATGCTTCTGCCATAGCGGGACAGCGAGTCAAAGAGGCGCTGTTGATTCTTCCTGATCAAGCGGCTAAGGAGATCGAACCGGCCTGGTTCGAAGAGGGAGAAAACATCCGAATCGCCGATGCCTTTGTCGTGGACGTCCTGCTCAATGCCAACGGCCAGACCTATGAAATGCTCCAGCCGTATGCTCAAACGATTACGTTCGAAGGCATACCGGTGAGCACCATCAATCTGGAAGGACTTCTTCTCACCAAACAAACACTCCGTGAAAAAGACGTCCCGGACCGCATCATCATCGAGCGTGCGCTTGAGGTAATGCGTGCGTCACGCCACACAACCGATTCCGAATAACTCAGGCTGACCTTCGGCAGTGCAAAGTCAAGAACCGATCCCGCTTTTTGGGCTTACATGCTTTCATGGGCCAGTGAGCCATTTCTTTACAGAAATCTCTTGAATAGTTCGGGCTTGGCTTAAATGTAGCGAGATTAAGTAACTTGTCTGGACAATGGCGAAGGTCTTTGAATCGAATTCAATTCGGATAACGTGCAAGGCGTTGTTTATTTCGTTGTAGCTGCTTAAGCTATCTTTCCCGATTTCTACTTGAGCGAGCTTGCTTTTGATGAGGGAAGCAGGCGTCCCAATTGGCAGCAGTTGTAAGACTGCTGCCCTGATACTTTCTTCGTTCACCGGTGTAGTAGAAGAAATGTTGAAGTGTTTTCGAGCTCGGTCTTCGGCAGAAGTAGCATGTGCGTCAGTGTTGGCAAATGTGGTGATGTAAGACAGGCAGATGAGCAGATGCCAGGCGGTCATTCGCATCGTGAAAGACTTCCAATTTGTAACGCAGTCACCATAGACTGCTTACGCTCAAGCATGTTTGCCTAGGTTAAGTTTGTCTGCAATCCCTGAACCTACTATTTCCTGGAGCAATTGTTTGGCTGTTACTTTAGCAGTAGCTTGATCAGTGTGTGTAGCTTGACCAGTTTTTAGTCGAACAACACCTCTAAATACCTCATACCCTACCGTGTAAATCTTGCCGTTCTTCTCCACTGATACAGAGCCTGTTTGTAGCGGTATATCTCCTGTTCCATAAGCATCACGTGGCTTGATAATTGTTAAATCTTTACTATAAGGGGGAAAATCCTTGTCAGGAGTTACGAGAGGAATCTTCTCAACGTAAGCGATACAAGCATAGAGCAAATCTTGACCGCGGAGTGAAGAAAATCTATTGAAGAGATCAAGCTCATTGACCTTAATCAAAAAACTCTTGGTTACGTGGTACAGCTCTGTGTTCTTGTAATTCAAAGGCGAGTGTCTGAATACCGGATGGCCTGGCGAGCGCTTGTGATATCGACGTGATTGCGATGACTGAAACTCGAAAAAGATGAGCCCGGGGACAACCCAACGTGCAATTCCGTCATCGTTCAGGTTTCGGAAGAAGGAGTAGCAACTCCAATGCTCCACATCGTCGGAATTGACGATGGACACGAGGACGTTGGCATCGAGCACGTATCGTTGTCGAACGGCTATGCTGGACCCCCTTATGTAAGACGTTTCTCGATTCACGACGAGCTAAGGTGCGGCCTGTCTGGTACTCGCCGAGCTATAAATTGACCTGATAATGCGTGCTCCGGCCGCCACCGGTAGGGACGAAGATCTGCTTCTCGGCCAGGTCTTGTAAATCGCGTGTCGCCGTAGCTTTCGACGTGCCGGTGATGGTCATGTATTTCTTGGCGCTCATGCCGCCTTCGAAGCCATCCGGTCCCTCCTCCAGCATGCGGCGAAGGATCTGAATCTGCCGGTCGTTGAGCTGATCCCGAAATCGGTCGAAGAGTCGTGTCTTCTTCAAAGTAAAGTCGATCAGCTCTTCAGCCTGGGTCTGTGCCTCCAGCACGATGTTGACGAACCATGTGATCCACGGGGTGACCTCGTTCGACTGCTGGCCCTCTTGCAGTGCATCGTAATAATTGCCTCGCTTGGCTTCGATGGCGCGAGAGAGACTGAGCAAGGCGGGCCGTCCGAGTCCTTGTGACAACACTTTCTCGGATAAGGCTCTCCCGATACGGCCGTTACCATCTTCGAAGGGATGGATTGATTCAAAGTAGAGATGCACCAGTGCTGAACGGACGGCGGCTTTGCGAATCTCCATCTTCCCGCCAGGGGCGGTGTCGTTGAACCACTGGATGAAGCGCGCCATCTCGTCCGGGATGCGCGACGATGGTGGTGCTTCGAAATGCACCTGCTCGTGCCCCACCGCACCGGAGACGACCTGCATCGGTTCGGCATGGGCTCGCCATTTTCCGGCAGCCACGTGCCGGTGACTGCTCATGATCAACCGATGCCATTCGAAGAGCGTCTCTTCCGACAGGGGATCGGTAAAGCTGTTGCGTACGGCGAGCATCAATGCGGCGGTGCCCTGTGCACGCTTGTCTCCGGAAGGATTGCCTGCCTCCAGCCCCAGGTTCCTCCTCATCGAGGACATGACATCTTTTCGACTCAGCAGTTCACCTTCGATTGCAGAGGTCTTGATCGCTTCGACCACCATCATTTCGATCGTTGCCTCTAGCTGCGCGTCGACTGCCAGCCCCTTGAGGAGTCCTCTGGCTCGACCGGCTTTTTCGGCAAGCTTGAATAGGATCTCTTCGATTCCGAAGAGATCGTATCGAAATTCCGGCCAGTCTGGTTGCTGCCAATTGTAAGTCATGAGCCGATTATATCAATTAATCGGCTCATTGAAAGTGTTATATATGAGCCGATTAAGGTTTGAAATCGGTTCACAGGCTGGAGAGTGCATCAGTCGCCAACATATTCATGCCTGGCTCGCCAGCGACGTTCGTTGTCCCTTGGTAACTCCAATAGTTGGAGATCCTGCACAGTCAGCGTCGCAACACCGAAGCTTTCTTCAACCAGCCCACGGACAACGTAGGGGCGGTTTGGGGAGAGGAGATGGCAGTAGCAGCGATAGGTGACTGGGAAGAGTGTGGCGTCGTAGAGGGCTGTGACGTCTTCCAGCGTGATGAATTCCATGGCCTGGCCTTGCTTGGTTTCGGCGGATTTCTCCGTGATCAGCACACCGACCATGGTGATGCGCCGGCCGACAAACTGATGCATGTGGGAGGCTGGCACCGGTTTCAGCCGCTCGATCTGGTGGCGATAGAGGGTCAGGGGGTGGCGGCTGGCCAAAAAGCCGAACGATTCGATCTCGTGGGCCCGTTTCTGAGCGGCTGCATAATCGTCTGGGATCGGGAGAGGGCCTGCCGTGGTATCGTTTCCCACATACAGCCGCCACATTAAGGCTGGTCTGGTCAGCTCACCGGCGATGGAATCACAACAACCGGCGCGGACTAAGGCTCTGGCCTGTGCCGGATCGGGTTTTACACGGCACAGGAAGTTGTGAAAGGATCGATAGGGACCATGCTGGATACGCTCGTTGACAATCCTTTCGCCGAGGTCTTTGGGGATGGTTTTGATCTGCATGAAGCCTATCCGCAGCCGCTCGCCCTGGCCTTGGTAGGTCCAAGTGCTCTCATTGATATCCGGTAGGAGGATTGCCAATCCCATGCGGCGAGCTTCTGAGAGATAGGCGAAGGTCGAATAAAAGCCCCCTTGGTTGCTGATGACCGCGGCCATGAATTCTGCCGGGTAATGGGTGCGGAGGTAGGCGGACTTGAACGACACTTGTGCGTAGCTGGCCGAATGGGGTTTGCAGAAACTGTAGCCGGCGAAGCTCATGATCATCTTCCAGATCTTGTCGATCGTCTCCGGTGAGGCGCCATTTCTTTCGGCCCCTCGGCAAAACTGCTGATAATAATCTTGCAGCTGTCGCTGTTTGTGTTTCTTGCTGATGATCTTGCGAAGCTGATCCGCCTCTTCGACGGAAAAATCTGCCAGCGCCATGGCGACCTTTGACACGTCTTCTTGGTAGGTCATGATGCCGTGGGTCTCGTCCAATACTCCGTCCAGCTTGGGATGGAGCGATGGGCGAATTCCAGCATGTGTGCGACGGATAAAGTCTTCGACGAAGAGATTCGTGGCGGGTCTGACCAGAGAAGACACCATCACCAGATAGTCGAAGACGTCCAGCTGACTTCGGCGGTGCGGCGGCATGCTGCCCCACAGTTTTCTCAGCAGGAGACGAGTGGCGGGCGACTCAACATAGAAGCAGCCGATCGTATCGCCGCGTCTGATCGCTTCTTGCGTGGCAGCATCATTCAATGGATCCCATGTGGCATAGTCGATCTGTCTGCCTGTGTGTGCGGCGATCGCTGCGAGGGCATCCCGGATCACCGCCAAGGAACGGTTCCCAAGGATGTCGATCTTAACGAGACCGGCCTCCTCCGTCTGGTCTTTTTCCCACTGAATAACCGGCAGCCCCTTCGCCGTGTATTCGATCGGTACATAGCGCCTGATTTCGTCCGGCACGATGACGACCCCGCCGCAATGCATGGACAAGTGACGAAAGTGATCCCGCACTTTCAGCGCCTGCATGAGGATTTCGGGCCAGGGTGTGTTCAATGTTAATGTCTTCGAGAGTCGACCGAGCCACGGCTCGATCGTCGGGGGAGTGGAAAAATTCAACACGCCATTCTGGCGCACGATCTGCGACAGGATCTTGCTGATTTCCTCGGCCGGCATGCCGTAGACTTTGGCTGTTTCACGGACCGCGGCTCGAAAGCCGAGGCTGTTCTGGTTCGCCACCATGGCGGCTTGACGCTCGCCGTACTGCTCGAACACCCAGTTCAACATGCCGTCGCGTTCGTCCCACGGAAAGTCGATGTCGATGTCCGGCGGGTCTTTTCGGCCTGGATTGAGAAACCGCTCGAAGAAAAGATTGTGTTTGATCGGATCGACGTGGGTGATGTTGAGACAGTAAGACACAATCGAGGCGGCGACCGATCCACGGCCACAGGTGCGGGGTGCGTGGCTGACAATTTCCTCGACGACAAGAAAATAATGGGCGAAGCGTTTGGCTCGAATGACGGTCAACTCTTTTTCAATCCGGTCGCGAACCGCTTGCGTGATGACTCCGTATCGATCCTGTGCGCCGGCATAGGTTTTGTCTTTGAGGGTCACAAATGCATCTTCATCGGTCAGTCGACGGAAGGCCGGAAAGATGCTTTCGCCAAAACGCCAATCGCTGTAACAAGACTCGGCAATGCGAAGGGTGTTCGCCATTGCCTCAGGGACATGAGGAAACTGAGACGACATGAGTGCGGGCGGCATCAGCCATTGCCTCGCAGTGCAACAGGCTTCTTTCGGTAGACGTGACAGCGTTGTGTTGAGGGTGATCGCACGCAATAGACGATGTGTGGAAAAGCCATCTGGACCAGAAAAGTACACGCGATTGGTGGCGACAGGCGGGAGTTTGGCCTGGCGACTGAAAAATAGTGCCTCCTGCATGGCCGGTCCTGGAGTCAGTTCGACGTAGAGATCGTGCCGTGATTCTTCTGCCCACCGCATGAGTGCGGCTTTATCGTCCGTAAAAATGATTATGCCGTTACGGTAGCGTGAAACGGACGTGAGAACGTCGAATGCGGGATTGCCATGGCGTTCCGACAGCAAGCGACACAGGTTGGCATAGCCATCGGGTGTTTTGACCAGCAAGACTGCGCGATGATTGTCGGTCGTCAGTTCGGCGCCGAGAATCGGCCGGAGACCATGCTGCTTGGCCTGTTCGATGAATCGAATGGCTCCGTACAATCCATTTGTGTCGGTCAAGGCCATGGCCGGTGATCCGTGTTGTTGTGCCAAGGCACACAGTGCTTCCAATGGCGACACCCCGCGCATCGGTGAATAATCGGAATGGACATGGAGATGCACCAAGGACGTCATCAGTACAGAGTTCTCCCCCAAGACAGCGATCGTTCGCCGAACTTCGCGCGGATTGCATCGAGGGCCAACGAGAGTCGGTGCGCGCGAGGAGGGCGTACGGACTCGGATTCATCAAAAAGCGAAAGTTGTTGGGCCGGCGGCTCCAGTCGGCTGACGAGAAGTCGCAACCCTGTCAGACGCACCCGTCGACGGAAACATCGATAGAACAGCCGTGTTAATACGGGTTGAAGATCGATTTCCCAGTAGGTGCCCTGAGGCAGCGTTTCTCCCGCCGCCTGCTCGACATGGTCGCTGTATCGAATCGTCAGCGAAATGAGTCGACAGACACGTTGCTGGTGTCGAAGCGTGGCGCACAGCTGCTCTAATAATCGGTACAGCCGACCCAGTATGAGTTGATCATCGACTTCACCTGGATCCAGGCGAAGAGAACGTTCGAGCATGGGTTGTGCGATGAGAGGATGTACCGGGGAAGGGTCGATTCCCTGAGCCCAGTCGTGCAGCACATTGGCGGGTGCGCCGAGGATGGCTTGCAGGTGTGCCAACGAAACAGCGGCAATTGCGCCGAGCGTGAGGAGATTCAAATCCTCCAATCGTTGCCAAACCCGTGAGGTGTGGGCTCGGTGAAAGCCTAGGAGCAAGAGGGTCGGTAATGGAGCGAGAAACGGCTGTTCCGAGCCTGAGTGGATTGAGAGGACTTGCGGTGGTTTGGCCAATGTCGTCGCGGCCAGTTGGGAGACCAGTTTGCTACCTGCCAGGCCGATTGTGCTAGACCATCCTTGTTGACGGGCCAACTCTCGACTCATGCGAGTCACCGTATCAAGAGGAGGTCCGAAGAGTCGTGTGGTGCCGGTAAGGTCCACGAAGAGCGAGCCGGGCCTGATCGATTCCCAGACCGGCGCAACAGAGGAGATGTGTCGCTGCAACTCGTGATGGGCGGCGTGAGTCAATGATGAATCCGGAGGGATCACCCGCAAGCCAGGGCAAATCTGCCGCGCTAAGTCTACGGACATTCCCGGTTGAAGGCCTTCGCGCAGCGCTTCAGCAGAAATCTCTCGAATCAACGCACGTGGCGTATGGGTCGGCGCCACGGCCACCGGTCGGTTCCTCAGCATGCTATCGGCGGAACGGGCCAACGCGATTCTAAACGCGGGAATCTGGAGGCAGACGATATGCCGGTTCATAACATGAGTGTGTCAAGATAGTAACCAATGGTTACATCTAGGCCTGCGTCTGTCAATGCAGGGAAAGACCTTAATCAAGGCGAGGACCAGATCATGCGAGTGTATTCGAGACTGGTTTGTGAGGAACCGTCACGAATAGATTGCCCTATGGGATTCATTGACAGCGTGCGAAATCCTGTGCTACCGTCCTCCCTTCTTTGCGCCAAATAGGCGCCCTACACCTCGCTCCCGACTGGTTCGGGGGCCTTTGTCCAGGAGGATTGCTGCATGGAGCTCTACGAGTCTCTGTTTATTATTCGTCCGTCCGTCTCCGATGAGGAAACCAAAACCCTTATCGACAAGATGAAAAACGTTGCCGATAAGACCGGCGCCGAATTCATTAAAGCCGAGAATTTAGGGAAGAAGAAGCTTGCCTACGAAGTGCGGCGTGAGCGGAAGGGTACGTACGGCTATTTCTACTTTAAGGCTCCGAACAACACGGTCGGGGAACTGGAACGGGCGTATCGCTTGGAAGACAACATCATCAAGTTTCTGACGGTGCACCACGAAAAACCCTTGGTGGAGCGGCGTCCAGCGGAAGCCTCAGCACAGGAGTCCGACGGTGGCCGGATTTAATAAAGTCATTCTCATGGGGAATCTCACCAGGAATCCTGAGCTTCGGTACACACCGAATGGGACGCCGGTGGCGAGTTTCGGCCTGGCGGTAAGCCGTCGGTTTAAACAGGGTGATGATCTGAAGGAAGAGGTCTGTTTTGTCGATATCGTGGTGTTCGGCAGGCAGGCGGAACATTGCGGACAGTATTTGAGCAAAGGCAATGGGGCGATCATCGAAGGCCGGTTGCAGCAGCGGCGATGGGAAACCGAAGACGGCCAAAAACGTAGCAAGCATGAAGTGGTCGCGCAGACGGTTACGTTTATGCCGAAGCGCCAGGACGGGGGGGCAAGTGCCGAACCTCCGGTGCACGATGAGCCTGGCTATGAAATGGGCGAAGAAGGTTAATGCCAAGCGCATGAGGAGGCAGTATGGATCGAGGTGAAAATGAGCGTGGGGGCGGTGGTCGGTTGTTTCAGCGAAGGCGTCCCTGCCGATTCTGTTTAGAAAAGGCGCCGATTGATTTCAAAGATGCCGGCCTGCTCAGGAATTTTTTGACTGAGCGGGGGCGGATCGTTCCGCGCCGCATTTCCGGAAATTGCATGCGTCATCAGCGTGAATTGACGGTCGCCGTCAAGCGAGCTCGGCATATCGCGATCATCAGCTTTGCCGAGGAGCGATAACGAACGTGACCGGCGATTCCGATGCATTGAGGTGGAGCAGCAGTACGTTGTCGAGGATGACTATGGATATCTTGACACCGAAAATCGTGGACATCACGGCAGAAGGTCTGTCCTTGTCGGGGGACCTGACAGGCGACGAGTTGGGGTTGGCCGATACGGATGTGTCCATTCGAGGAACGGTAGCCATAGGACTGGATCTTCGGGCGATCGAGCGCACTTTCTATGTGACCGGAGTCGTGGAAGGCACGGCCATTCGCCAATGTGTGCGGTGTCTCAAGGATTTCGACGACCCGCTGGCGTTTTCGTTGCGCGTCGTTTATGAACGGGAACCGAAGGCGCCGGTGTCTGCTTCAAAGCGAGACGATGGACGAAAGAAAAAAACGGCGACGCCCCCTGAGGTGGAACAGGACGAACCGAATGACGATCTGTACTACTTTACGGGTGATCAGCTGGAGCTGGCGCCGATGTTGCGCGAGCAATTGATCCTTGCCTCTCCAATGCATCCCTTGTGCTCCGAGGAATGCCGTGGGTTATGTGCTCGTTGTGGTAAAGACTTGAATGAGGGCCCCTGTCATTGTGCGGTGGACCAGACGGGAAGTCCGTTTCAGGTCTTGCGGACGATGCAGGAAAAGCTACGAGAGTCCGGCAGTCGCTGAATGACGATCGGGATCGAGCGGAAATAAGGAGTTACCATGCCCAACCCAAAACATAAACATTCACGGGCGAGACGCGATAAGCGACGTACTCAAAAGTTGCGCATCACCCCGCCAGGAATGGCCGTGTGTCCACAGTGCCACGAGTTGAAGCTGCCGCATTACACGTGCTTGAATTGCGGTACCTACAAGGGCAAGGCCGTCATTCAGGTCGAGGAAGCGTAAGCGGAATGTCGAACATCCGCCAGCGTGCCGCGACGCCGGGCGTTGACGGGACCAGGCACGTTCGTCACGAGCTTGTGCATGGTTTTGGCCGTGACGTTGAAGGCCGATCGGTGTGCACATCGGTCCGTTGCCTTAGGTTCTCAGCGCATCCGGTGTGAACCAAAGGGGGCGACGCATGGTCAGCCACTCTTTCCGACGCCATCTGTGAATACACCATCTCGTATGAAGATCGCGCTTGATGCGGTGGGGGGCGATCATGGCCCTGCGCCCTGTATTGAGGGAGCGGTTCAGGCCGCGAAAGAACTCGACATCGAGATCATTCTCGTCGGCGATGAAACGATCCTCAAACAAGAGTGTGAGCGTCTCGCCTGTCACGATTCCCGCATTTCTATTCGACATGCGTCCCAGGTGGTTGAGATGCATGAATCGCCCGCCGCAGTTGCTCGAAAGAAGCGGGACTCGTCTATTTGGGTCGGAACGGAGCTTGTGAAGAACGGTCAGGCCGAGGCGATTGTGAGTCCCGGCAATACCGGAGCCAGCATGGTGGCGTCGTTCTTCTTGCTAGGCTTGGCCAAGGGGGTTGAACGACCGGCCATTGCGACCAGTCTGCCGACGCTGAGCGGGGAAGCGATTATGCTGGATGTCGGCGCGAATGTTGACTGTACCGCCGAGCACCTTGAGCAATTCGCGTTGATGGGGAACGAATATGGAAAGCATCTACTCGGGAAACCTAATCCTCGTGTCGGTCTTCTGAGTATCGGAGAGGAAGATAGTAAAGGCAACGAAGTCACGAAAGAGGCGTTTAAGCGGCTCAAGGGAAGTTCGCTCAATTTCGTCGGGAATGTCGAAGGGCGCGATGTGTATAGTGGAATCGCCGATATCGTTGTGTGTGATGGGTTTATCGGCAATGTCGCTCTGAAGATTTCCGAAGGGGTTGCCGCGATGATCAAGCGGCTTCTGCTCAAGGAAATCTCGGGGCATTTCCTTGGCCGGCTCGCATATCCCTTCATTTCAGGTCCTCTACAGAATCTCAAGCGGAAAATCGACTATGCCGAGTTCGGTGGCGCTCCACTGCTTGGGGTCAATGGAATTACGATGATTTGTCATGGGCGATCGTCGGCCAAAGCTATTAAAAATGCGATTCGACGAGCCAAAGGGATGGCGGATAGCAGGGTCCCAGAGCTGATCCAACGGGATATTGAAGCCAGTCACTCCCAGCCACCGGTGGAACTCGAGACATGAAGGCGCGCATTGCCGGAACCGGGTCCTATGCTCCTACGAAAGTGCTGACCAATGCGGACCTTGAACGCATGGTCGCCACATCCGATGAGTGGATCCGAGAGCGGACCGGTATCCGAGAGCGTCGAATTGCAGCGACTGGAGAAGCGTGCTCAGACCTGGCAGTTCAAGCCGGGAGACGAGCACTCACCGCAGCTGGTGTGGCGGCGACCGATCTGGATATGATTCTGGTCGCGACGTGCACGGGTGATTTCCCGCTTCCGGCAACCGCGTGCCTTGTGCAGCATCAGCTTGGCGCCACGAAAGCAGGGGCCTGTGACCTTTCTGCGGCTTGCTGTGGATTTGTCTACGCGTTGTCCATAGCGGACGCGTACATTAAGACGGGGATGCGCCATGTCTTGGTGATCGGATCCGAAGTGATGTCCGCCATTACCGATTGGACTGACCGGAATACCTGTGTGCTGTTCGGGGATGGGGCGGGGGCGGTAGTCCTCAGTGCGAGCCCTGGGGAGAGTGGGATTCTCTCCACTGATCTCCGTTCCGACGGAACGCTCTGCGAGTTGATCATGGTGCCGGGAGGCGGCTCACGAAATCCGCCGTCTGAAAAAGTCATCACGGAGCGTCAGCACTATATCAAGATGAAAGGAAACGAGACGTTCAAGGTCGCAGTACGCACGTTGGAAGAAATTGCGCGTACGACACTGGCATCTAATCATCTGCAGGTGGAGGACCTTGATCTATATGTTCCCCATCAGGCCAATGTACGGATACTCCGGGCAGTGATGGAGCGGCTCGGGCTTCCGATCGAAAAAGTGTTCCTCAATCTCGATCGGTATGGAAATACATCGGCCGCATCCATTCCGATCGCCCTGGATGAGGCGGTTCGCGAGGGGCGCATCAAAGAGGGTTCATTGGTGATGCTTGGGGCGTTTGGGGCTGGATTGACGTGGGCCTCTGCGATGCTCCGATGGTAGGCGTCCGCTCGGTGAGGGGCACTCCAGGTGTCGGTACAGGCCTTCCCGATTGTGGGGAGAAGGTGGCAGGTGAAAACTTTTCCCGTTGACTTTGCACGGTATTTCTAAGATATCTAACCCCCCATGGCTCTAGGAATCGGGTTTGTTTTTCCAGGACAGGGATCCCAATCGGTTGGAATGGGGAAGTTGCTCTATGACGCGCATCCCTCGGTGAAATCCGTGTATGATGAGGCATCCTCAGTGTTAGGGTACGATGTCGCGGCCTTGTGTTTTGACGGACCTGCGGAACGACTCAACCTCACGGAATTCACTCAGCCGGCCCTACTGGCCAGCAGCATGGCGGCATTCAAACTCTTGGAGCCGGTTGGACTGAAGCCAGTTGCGGTGGCTGGCCATAGTTTAGGCGAGTACTCGGCATTGGTTGCGGCAGGCGGCCTCGCATTTCGAGATGCGGTCGCTCTGGTTCAAAAACGAGGGCGCTACATGTCTGAGGCCGTGGCTCCAGGAACTGGTCTGGTGGCCGCGCTGTTGGGTGTGACGGCCGAGGTTGTGAAAGATGTGTGCCGCCTTGCGTCACCTGCCGGGGTTGTTGCGGCAGCCAATTTTAATTCACCGGGGCAGGTTGTGATTGCCGGCGAAAAAGCAGCGGTAGAACGGGCGATCGAATTGGCCAAAGGCCAAGGGTGTAAAAAAGCCATTCCCCTCCCGGTGAGTGTGCCGGTCCATACGCCGTTGATGCAGCACGCTGCCGATCGATTGGCGCGGGACTTGGCCGAAGTGACGTGGGCGGACCTCCGCGCCCCGCTTGTGAACAATGCTGAAGCGAAAGCGATCAGCCGGGCCAACGAGATTCAAGCGTCGCTGATCCGGCAGTTGCCGTCTTCTGTGTTGTGGGAAGAGACCGTGCGGACCATGGGAGCAATGGGTGTCACGACGTTTGTCGAGGTCGGTCCAGGAACTGTTTTAACCGGATTGATCAAACGAATTCTCCCGAGCGCGAAATTATTGAATGTGAATGACCCAACGTCGTTGGACGCGACGCTCGCGGCGGTCAGCTCAGCCTGATTCATCGTACAGAGGAAACCAGGTGACGAACTCCCTGTCAGCCTGTTAACGTATTGCCTGAAAGGTCTGTCATGTCACTACAAGGAAAAACTGCGATCGTCACCGGCGCCGCTCAAGGGATCGGTCGGGCTATTGCCGAAAACCTTGCTCAAGCGGGTGCCGATGTCGCCGTGGCCGATCTCGATCCCGGGCGTTCTGTGGAAACGGTCGGAGCCATCGAGAAACTCGGAAGAAGGGCTCTGAACCTCAAAGTCAATGTTGCGGATACCAACGATACCAAAGCGATGGCTGAGCAGGTGATCAAAGCTTGGGGAAAAATCGACATCCTGGTCAATAATGCCGGGATTACCCGCGATGGGCTGCTCTTGCGGATGAAAGAGGAAGACTGGAATCTGGTGCTTCAGATCAACCTGAACGGCACCTTTCATTGCACGAAGGCCGTGTTGCAGCCGATGACCAAGCAACGGTATGGTCGCATCGTGAATATTGCATCAATCGTCGGAGTCATCGGCAATGCCGGACAAGCGAATTATTCGGCGTCCAAGGCCGCTGTAATCGGGTTTACCAAAACCGTCGGACGGGAATACGCCAGTCGCAATGTCACGGTGAATGCGGTGGCGCCCGGTTTTATCGATACGGCCATGACCCACGGCCTTCCTACCGATGTGAAGGACACATTACTCAAGCAAATCCCGTTGGGTCGGTTGGGGACACCGGGAGATGTGGCTGCGGCCGTGCGGTTTCTCGTGTCCGAGGAGGCGGCGTACATCACCGGCCATGTCCTGCATGTGAACGGCGGGATGTTGATGGTCTAGGGATAGCGAATTGTTTTGGCACACGGCCGTCACAGATCCCCATGGGACGGTGCAGAGGGAGTCATACTGGGGAAGGAGGTAGTCATAGCAATGGCAACTGTCGAAGAGCGAGTCAAGAAGATTATTGCTGAGCAGCTTGGTGTGGAAGAGGATGAAGTGACGCCGGAGGCCTCCTTCGTCGAAGATCTTGGCGCTGATTCGCTCGATACCGTCGAGCTTGTGATGGCGCTCGAGGAAGAATTCTCAATTGAAATTCCCGATGAGGATGCTGAGAAGATTTTGACTGTTGGGAAAGCGCTGGACTACATCAAGGAAAAGTCCTAAGTATGCCGTTAGAATCGTCCAATCCGGCTGGCCGCCGTGTGGTGATCACCGGCCTTGGGCTGGTGACTCCATTGGGTACGGGTGTTGAGAAGACCTGGAAGGCAATCTGCGCCGGCGAGTCCGGGATCGCCCGAATCACCAGGTTTGATCCAACGGGGTATGACGCCCAGATTGCGGGGGAGGTCAAGGATTTTGATCCGGCTCGATTCATCGAAAAGAAAGAAATTAAGAAGATGGATACGTTCATCCACTATGCCGTGGGAGCTGCCCAGTTGGCTGTGGATGATGCCGGTTTAAAAGTAAAGCCAGAGGAAGCCACCAAGGTGGGGGTCTACATCGGTTCCGGGATCGGTGGGCTAGGGTCGATAGAGCATTATCATGATGTACTCAGGGACAAGGGGCCCGGACGAGTCTCACCGTTTTTCATTCCCATGACCATTATCAATCTTGCCTCTGGGCAAGTGGCGATTCGGATCGGTGCCAAAGGTCCGAACTCCTGTGCCGTGACGGCCTGTGCCACGGGGAACCATTGCATTGGCGATGCCTACCGCTTGATTCAGCGAGGTGATGCCGATGTCATGATCGCGGGAGGTGCTGAAGCAGCGGTGACGCCGCTTGGCGTCGCAGGATTCGCATCGGCCAAGGCGTTGTCGTTTCGGAACGATGAGCCGACGAAAGCTAGCCGCCCGTTCGACAAGGATCGAGATGGATTTGTATTAGGCGAAGGGGCTGGTGTGGTGGTGATTGAAGAGCTCACTCACGCTCTTCAGCGTGGAGTGAGAATCTATGGAGAGATCATCGGGTATGGGATGAACAGCGACGCCTACCACATTACCGCTCCACCGGAGGAAGGTGAAGGGGCTGTCCGTTGCATGGAATTGGCGCTCAAAGATGCAGGTATTCAGCGCGATCAGATCGGCTATATTAATGCGCATGGTACCTCCACGATGGCCGATGCGATTGAGACGCGCGCAATCAAGCAGGTGTTTGGTGAACAAGCCGCTCGTATTCCTGTCAGTTCCACTAAATCTATGACCGGGCATTTGCTTGGGGCAGCGGGTGGGATTGAAGCCGTATTCACCACGCTGGCGTTATATCACGGGATTCTTCCGCCTACGATGAATCTCGATAATCCTGACCCGGCCTGTGATCTCGATTATGTCCCCAATAAGGCGCGGCCTGCTGCCATCCAGATGGCATTGTCGAACTCCTTCGGATTCGGCGGGGTCAATGCCTGTTTGATCTTCAAGAGGCTGGATACGTAGTGCGCGTGTCAGAATGAATCCAGGTTCTTCAGCCGATTCTCTTCCCACCATATCACATTATCAATTTTTGAACTCAGGCTTCTTGCAAGAAGCTCTGACGCACAAGTCCTATGTGAATGAACGACGAGCTTCTGGCCAAAACCATAACGAACGGCTTGAATTTCTGGGGGACGCCGTGTTGTCCCTCATTATCAGCGATTATCTTGCGAACCGATACGCTGAGTTAAGCGAAGGGGCGCTCTCGCAGCTCAAAGCTAAGCTGGTGAGTGAAGCTCCATTGGCCAATGCCGCTAGGCGTCTGGATCTTGGGGCTAGACTGAGACTTGGTCGTGGTGAAGAGCTTTCGAAAGGGCGGGAGAAAGCCTCGTTGCTTGCCGATGCGTTGGAGGCTGTCATTGCGGCGGTCTATCTTGATGGAGGTCTTGAGGCCAGTCGCAATTTTACCATCGATGTGTTGGGCGAAGAGCTGCGCCTCATCGACGAGCTACAAACGAGGCCTGGCGGAGGTGACTACAAGACCCGTTTTCAGGAGTGGTGTCAGAAACATCATGACGTGTTGCCACGGTATGTGATCGTGCAGGAAACCGGGCCCGATCATCAAAAAGTGTTTGAAGTAGGAGTCTACCTGAATGATGAGGTGTGTGGCATCGGTCAAGGATACAGCAAGAAAGAGGCGGAGCAACAGGCAGCACAACGAGCCCTCGAGCGGGTTGAGGGGTGAGATGCTTTTCCATTAAGATGACGACTCTTTCTCATGAGATAAGCATGATGCAAGAATGGGGAGGTCAGAAATGCTGAAGCAAGTAAGATATCGGATGCTTATTGGATTGCTGGCATGTGTTGGGTTTTCCGTCGTCAGCCTCGAGTCGGTCATGGCTGCGGATACGGCACCGAAAGCATCGAGAGCAATCATCAAGACAAAATTCGGTGATATTGAGATTGAGTTCTATCCAGATGTTGCGCCACGACATGTGGAGAATTTTATTAAACTCGCGAAAGACGGGTTTTACAACGGGACAATTTTCCACCGTGTCATTCCTGGTTTTATGATTCAAGGCGGAGACCCTAATACCAAGGATACCCTCAAAAAAGACACCTATGGCCAGGGTGGGCCAGGTCACAACGTCAAGGCGGAATTCAACGATATTCCGCACAAGCGTGGCATTGTGTCGATGGCCAGGGCAGCCGATCCGGATTCAGCCGGCTCTCAGTTCTTTATCGTTGTCGAGGACTCGCGATTCCTGGATCGAAAATATTCCGTATTTGGCCAAGTGAAAAAGGGGATTGGTGTGGCCGACAAAATTGTTAATCTGCCGCGCGACGAGCGGGATAATCCCAAAGAGCGTGTCGAAATGACCATTACGATTGTGGAGTAACGGTGACGCGCGTATCTGCGTAGTTGGGTATTTGAGTGGCTAGATATCGCCCGGTGGTGCCTCGCACGTTTTCTTCATTTCTTCGCGTCATTTCTTCCGTATGCTCACGAACACCGTACTTTTGAGGGGTGGCTTTCGCGGGGTTTCCCCCAACCTGTTTGACGGCTATTCTTAGCGTCACGTTCTTTGACTCCTCAAAGGAGGGCTCATGAAACCCGTTGTGACGCGCCGCATGTACCGCCGAATCTCAGCTGATTATCCAAGTTGTTATCTCATGGGCCAAGTGCTGAAGCGGGCGGTTGTACGGGATATCTCCTTAAATGGAGTTCGAATCCAGGGATTTTCTGATCTTCCGTGCAACCCACTGGTGATGATACGGCTCTGGTTGCCCGATCAACAAGACAGTCTGGATATTGATCAGGCAATCGTACGGTGGGTGCGAGGACAGGAATTCGGTGTCCAATTTGTCTCTCTTTCAAACGAGGCAGATTTTCGTCTGGCTGTTCATATCGAACGGATTTTACAACAGCAACCCGTGATTGCCGCAGCCTAATGGACGTAGAACTACCGGCTAATGGTGGTGCTGGCAGTCAGGACCGTGGGTGTGAGTTTCGGCGGCCGGTGGAGGCAGGAACGATTGCCCAGGTAGAAGGATGTGCCCCGGTTCATGCGTCTTCTTCAGATGCGCCGCGATCTCCGGATGCATCATCTTGACATACCCGATAAGTCCTCCTAGAAACCGGCTTGATTGAAAATCATTTTCCGACAATTCAGAGACAAAGCGAGCAGCGCGATCTAGGACTTCCAGCGCCTCGGATGATTCGGCAACCTGATCGGGATTCCGCTTGTGAAACGCCTCGTACTCCTTCTTGAGGTGTTCAGCAAAGACCGGTATTGGTGCAGCTGGAA
>CABVRS010000015.1 GCA_902500745.1 uncultured Nitrospira sp. | reverse complement strand
TTCCGACCCCCATCGCCATCTGGCCGGACCGGCTCAACACATCCAACATCGTCAAACCCGGCGGCTCCATCACAAAGTCTTTCCGTCCAACCTGCGAGCGAAGCAGATCGTGGCCACCGATCACCGGCTGCGCAACGACCCGAACGACACTCTCCGCATCCTTTGCCGCTTTTCGAATTTCACGACATCGCTGCTGGAATTCCACCGATGCCATGGTGGACTCATGCATGGCAAGGAAACACGTATTCCATCCATCTGTCCATAGTATCGGCGCCCCGGTCGCCATATGTTCCATGCTATGTCGACGGAGCATCACGCCCATGGTAGAGACGGTCTTGCCGATCGTTTTTCGGCCCAAGATCTGTTCAGCCAGATCCACAATCTTAGTAGGCACACCGGACCTACAGATCGTCTGGGCATCGTTCTGGATCACGCCGCTGAGTTCCCAATACCCCACCATGGAATCTTTTCCCGGTGAGAGGAACCCCAGCCGTCCGAAGGAGCCATTTGGTTGTGCCATGGTCCGTACGCCCTTGATTTGGGCGACATGTCCAAGCCCAAGCATCTCGAAATTCGGCACATTCAAGCCATTGACCGTCTCAGCCAAATGCACGAGGGTGTTTGCCTCAGCATCGCCGTAGTCGGCTGCATCCGGCAATGCCCCAATGCCAAACCCATCAATAACGAGCAGAATGATCCTATTAATCATGCGTCTACTCTACCAAATCGCCGTAGCGCAATGTAGATACGTATGGGACTGACATGGAGATCCGAGAGGACCTAGGCCGGCAAGCTGCTGCTGGTCTTCCGCACGGTTCTTCAGTGGAGACCGATGAAAATATTTTAAGGGAGTCGCGCCGAGCATTCGCAATTCACATCGGAAGTCGGTAAGGATCGTTTCCTGAACTGGTAGGCATCCGGGCCCATGTCAACCCGCTCGCCATTCTTCAAGGATTTTCAGACTGGCACTGGTCCCGATTCTATCGGCACCCGCCTCCAGCATCGCCAAGGTTGTCTTCCAATCGCGAATGCCGCCCGACGCTTTGACTTTTACCCGCCCCGCGACGGTTTCTTTCAGGAGGCGTACATCTTCAACCGTCGCGCCAGATGGGCCGAAGCCGGTCGAAGTCTTCACGTAATCCGCGCCCGCTTCGACGACCAGGTGACAGGCGGTGCGCTTCTCTTCCTGTGTCAGATAACAGGTCTCAAGAATCACTTTGTGCTCCACATCCGGCGTCGCCCGCACCACTTCAGCAATGTCCGCCCGCACCGCATCATGGGCGCCTGATTTCAGACGACTGACGTTCAGGACCATGTCCAACACGTGAGCACCATGAGCCACCGCTTCGACGGCTTCGGCGACCTTGGCCTTTGTGGTGTGTCCACCCAAGGGAAATCCGACAGGAATGCCGACTCGAATTGCGGTCCCTGCCACGGCTTCGACTGCCTCCTCGACGTAGCATGGGGGGACAAAAATGACGGCAAAGCCACAGTCTCTCGCCTCGCGGCATAATCGGAGCACATCAGCTTTGGTGGCATCCGGTCTCAATATCGTGTGATCAATAAGAGCCGGCAGGGTCCATGCAGACATCCTCTACGACACTCCTTTCCAATCAGCCACATTCCTGTCGCCCGGAGCGATGAAGGTGTGTGAATGGGGTCCCCGACGGAAGGGCCGCTTCTGATACTTCTCGACGGCTTTATTGTGCTCGATCAGAGTAGCTGAAAAATGATGTGTCCCGTCGTTTCTCGATACGAAATATAGATATTTTGACGTCGCCGGATACAATGCGGCACGGATCGAATCAGCCCCAGGACTGGCAATAGGACCGGGCGGTAAACCCGCCCAGCGATAGGTGTTGTACGGACTGGGATGGGACAGGTCTTTTTTGTGAAGGTTCCCATCGAAATTCGGCAAGCCGTAGATCACCGTCGGATCGCTTTGCAGGGGAATGCGTTTTTTTAACCGATTATGAAAGACTGAAGAAATGTGCGGCCGTTCATCCCCGGCGCCGGTTTCTTTTTCAATCACTGAGGCCAACGTGAGCACCTGATGGAACGTTAAATTCATTTCCTTCGCTCGCCCGTGCCAGTCCTCGGTCACAACACGGCCAAGCTGATCCACCATCGTTCGAATGATTTCTTTTGCAGGCGTGGCTCTGGCAAAGCGATAGGTATCGGGAAACAAATACCCTTCCACAGTGTCAGCGGAAATTCCCAGAGACTTGATCAAGAACTTGTCCGATGCCGTCCGGAGAAACTCCGAACGGTTTGTAATGCGCTGTTCCTCGAGGACGTCGGCAATCTGATTGATCGTATAACCTTCTGGGATCGTCACCGCATGGAGCAGCACTCGTCCGGTCAGCAGTTTTGAAAGAATCTCGGCCGGGGGCATGGCACCATTGAACTCATACTCCCCAGGCTGAATCTTTCGGTCGGCTTCTTGAGCCTTTCCGAGCATGACAAACGTCGAACGGCTTCTAATCAGTTGCTCGCGTTCAAGCAGGGTCGCAGCCTGCTGAAAGGTAGCCCCGTCCGGAATCACGACGATTTTGTTCACAGGATGATCGGACGCTGAGAGAACCGGACCTTCAGCCCATCGCATCATCTGATAGCCGACCGTTCCGACGATCGCGACGACGGCGATGATTCCGATGAGGATTGCGCGTAGCATCATAAGATTGATCGCTTGGAGGTTCTGTCGCCCACGTCTGTTCTATCCCATCATCAGTGCATGCCGCTCCATCCGCCGTTGACGAAGAGGCCTGTGCCTCAAGATAACTCTGCAAGAGTATCGCCGCCGCGACTCGATCAATCACACCCTTGCGTTTTTTTCGGCTGACGTCCGCAGCGATCAGCAGATCTTCCGCCGCCTTCGTCGTCATCCGCTCGTCCCACAGGACGATCGGCACGGAGATTCCCGCTTCCAGTTTCTCCGCAAACACTCGCATCGCAAGAACTGCCGGCCCTTGGCGGCCATCCAGCTGGAGTGGGAAGCCTAAGACCACTCGCTCTACATCGTGGGACGTAATGAGCGCGGCAATGTGCGCGACATCCCAATCCAATGCCCGTCGTTCAAATGTTTCAAGCGGTTGTGCCGTCCATTGTAATTCGTCGCTGAGAGCGACGCCGATTCGTTTGGACCCATAATCGAGCGCGAGAATACGAGTAGGCATGATTTTACCGCTGCAGGGTGCTTTCGACCAAGCCAAAGACTTTTTCTAGCGCCGCATCGAGCTTGGCCGGGTCCTTACCGCCGGCTTGGGCCATTTCGGGTCGGCCACCACCGCTCCCTCCCACTTCGGCCGCCATCGTTTTGATCAGCTCGCCCGCTTTGAGTTTGCCGATTAAATCTTTGGTCACCACAACCAATAACGAAACCTTCTCGTCTCCGGAAACAGCGCCCAGCGCAATCACGCCGCTCTTCAGCTTATCCCGCAACTGATCCGCCAGCGCTCGCATGCCGTTGACATCGAGCCCATCCGTCCGCTGCACATGCACGGAAACCCCGGCAACGGTCTTGGCGGTTGAAGCAGCGGCAGAACCACCAGCCATCTTGAGTTTCAGCTCTTCCAACTCCCGTTCCTTGTCCTTCAGTTGGGTCACCAGCTTGCGAGTCTTGGCCGCCAATTCGGACTGCCCGACCTTCAACAGGTCCGACAACTCGCGGACGTCGGCCTCAAGCTTCTTCATCAGCGCATACGCGCCGCTCCCCGTTTGAGCTTCGATCCGACGGACACCGGCAGCCACACCCGCCTCTGATACGATACGGAACAGTCCGATCTCCCCGGTCTGTCTGACGTGAGTGCCGCCACAGAGTTCCTTGCTGAACGACTCGATGCTGACCACTCGCACTTGTTCCCCGTACTTATCGCCGAAGAATGCCAGGGCACCCTTCGCCACCGCATCTTGAATGCTCATCACTTGGGCACTCACCACCTCGTTCTTCCGAATTTCTTCGTTCACCGTTGATTCGATGTCGTCGATATCGCGGGACGACAGCGGCCGAAAATGGGCGAAGTCGAAGCGAAGCCGGTTGGGTCCGACCAGAGAGCCATATTGTTTGACATGTGGACCGAGCAGATCGCGCAAAGCCGCATGGACCAGATGCGTCGCCGTGTGATTACGTGCGGCATCCTGACGAATCGACCCGTTGACCGCCATCCGCAGTTGTTCGCCTTCGTGGATACTCCCCTTGCGCACAGTGCCCTTATGAACGATAAGCGTCGGTGCCGGCCTCGTCGTATCCGTGATCTCAACCATCCCGTCTGGGCCTACCAATGTTCCTCGGTCTCCGACCTGTCCGCCTCCTTCGGCATAGAACGGCGTCGCATCCAGGACAACCTCGACCTCGTCTCCTTCGGACGCTTCCTTGACCAGCTGGTCATTTTTAAGGATCGCGCGGAGAAGGCTGTCGCTCTCTAAGCGGTCGTAACCGACAAATTGCGTGGCACCGATCCGCTTCGCCAACTCCGCCACCGCCGGACGGGCCGTAACTTGCTCAAACCCACCAGTCTTCCGCGCACGTGTCCGCTGGTCTTCAATTGCCGTATCAAATCCACGTTCATCGACCGTCATTCCCTGCTCACGACAGGCTTCGGTGATCAGGTCCATTGGAAACCCGTACGTATCGTACAGCTTGAAGACGTCCCCACCCGCCAAGACAATTCCGCCAGCGGCTCGTGTCTTCTCGATCATGTCGTTGAGAATCGGCAGGCCTTGATCGAGCGTTGCGATGAACCGTTCTTCTTCACCCTTGGTGGCCTCAACAATCGTACTTGCCGCGCGGGTGACTTCAGAATAGACATCTCCCATCTGGTCAACCACGGCTGACGTCAGTTCATGCAGGAACGGTTCGACGATTCCGAGCAATCGTCCATGTCGTGCGGCACGACGCAAGATCCGACGGAGCACATAGCCTCGCCCTTCATTGGATGGCAAGACGCCATCCGTCATCAAGAAGGTCATGGCACGCAGGTGGTCGGCGATGACCCGCATGGACCGATCCGCCTGCTCAGCGTCACCGTACTGGGCACCAGCGCGCCGCGCGATGGCCGTCAAGAGAGGCCTAAATAGATCGCTGTCATAATTGCTCAAGACGCCTTGTGCGACTGCCGTCAGTCGTTCAAGCCCCATCCCTGTATCGATACTCGGTTTGGGCAACGGATGCAGTGTGCCTGCGGCATCCCGATTGTACTGCATGAAGACGAGGTTCCAGATTTCGATCACACGATCGCCGTCTCCGTTTGGGCGATCATCGCCTGGAACCGCCTCCCCTTGATCGAAATGAATCTCGGAACAAGGACCACAGGGCCCTGTGTCCGCCATCTGCCAAAAATTGTCTTTCTCGTCACTCCGCACGATGCGGGAAGCTGACACGCCGATCTTCTTCCAGAGGCGGTCCGCCTCTTCGTCTTCTCGGAAGATCGTCACCCAAAGGCGGTCTTTCGCCAAACCGACGGTGTCGGTCAAGAACTCCCACCCGAATCGGATCGCCTCTTCCTTGAAATAATCGCCGAACGAGAAGTTTCCGAGCATTTCAAAAAATGTGTGGTGCCGTCTCGTGTAGCCGACGTTTTCCAGATCGTTGTGCTTGCCCCCGGCTCGCAGGCATTTCTGCACAGTCACCGCTCGTTTGTACGCGCGCGATTCTTCACCGAGAAACACCCGCTTGAACTGATTCATCCCGGCATTGGTAAACAGCAAGGTTGGATCAGCCTGCGGAATGAGCGCAGCGCTGGGAACCGCCTGATGGCCTTGCTTCTCGAAATAACGGATAAACGCCCGCCGTAGGTCACTCGCACTATTCTTCATGGACAGATTCCTCGTTCGTTCCGAACATCATCATTATATGGTCGATCGTGTCTTCAGCGAAACCCCGTTGATGGAGAAGGCGCCCCGCTTGAGTCGGTGTCAACCGGCGGCCGCGCCGCTGTGCGGCTTTCAGGACGCGATGAGCCAATGTATCTTCATGCACTGTTCGGAAGGCATCGGCGACGACCTGGTCGGCCAGACGATCGGCAACTCCCTTGTCCTGTAACTCTGCCCGCAACCGCTCTTGCCCCATCGGGCGAGCGGCCATCCGCCTCTCCACCCATCGCTTGGCATAGGCCTCATCATCGAGATACCGGAGATCCAATAATCGGCGAATCGCCTGCTTGGCCTGGAGAGACGAGATTCCTCGTGAGGTGAGAAACTGTTCGACTTGCGCGATCGTCCGATCTCGGTGTGCGACAAAGCGAACCGCGAGTTGGATGACCGTATCCGGGCTCAACGGTGTGGCGTGCGCGCGAGTCTTCACGCTCCGCCGGCTACCGATGCGCCCGTTTTTCCTCGCTTCGTGCAACAGGCTTGTCTTCCTTAACCTCGGCCTTTTTCTCGGCGCGAGCCGGCACACCGGCCGCTTCTCGAATTCGTGCTTCGATCTCATGCGCCGTGGCGGCATTGGCCTTCAGAAACTCCCGAACGGCATCACGTCCCTGCCCGATTCGCTCTCCCTTATAGGAATACCAGGCCCCTGATTTATCGATGAGCTTCTTGTCCACCCCCAGATCTACCAACTCGCCGGTCTTGGAAATCCCCTCGGCAAACATGATGTCGAACTCTGCCTGGCGGAATGGCGGTGCCATTTTGTTTTTCACCACTTTGACACGCACCCGGCTGCCCATCACATCCTGCCCTTCTTTGATCGATTCGATGCGGCGAATGTCCAGCCGGACGGAGGAGTAGAACTTCAGGGCGTTCCCGCCGGTCGTTGTTTCAGGGTTTCCAAACATCACCCCTAGCTTCATGCGAATTTGATTAATGAAGATCACCGTGGTCAGTGATTTCGAAATGGCCGCCGTGAGTTTTCTGAGTGCCTGTGACATCAGCCGCGCTTGCAGCCCCATATGGGAGTCGCCCATCTCACCTTCGATTTCGGCGCGCGGAGTCAACGCCGCCACAGAATCGACGACGATTAAATCGATCGCACCGCTTCGGACTAAAGTCTCGGCAATTTCCAGGGCCTGTTCACCTGTGTCTGGCTGGGACACAAGGAGATCATCCGCCTGCACACCCAGCTTCTTGGCATAGGTGAGATCAAGCGCATGTTCTGCGTCGATAAACGCGGCCACTCCCCCAGTCTTCTGCACCTCGGCAATACAGTGCAGCGTCATCGTCGTCTTGCCGGAAGCCTCCGGGCCAAAGATCTCGATCACCCGTCCGCGCGGCAGCCCCCCCACTCCAAGCGCAATGTCGAGCGTCAGTGAACCGGTGGAAATCGCCGGTACATCGACCTTCTCCTCGGCTCCTAGTTTCATGATGGCTCCCTTCCCATATTGCTTCTCAATCTGGGAAAGGGCTAAATCGAGCGCGCGCTTCTTATCCTCTTTTTCGGACATAGAAATCTCCTACAAAATGAACAGTCTAAGCGGATGGATTATACCCAAGTGGGCAAAGGAAACCTAGCCTGATTCGAGGCACTGTAGCTGGCACATCATCTTTTAGTCCAGATTGACAAGGATAACGGCTGGCTTATACTGTGAATCAGCCCCACGGGGTGGAAGTATCAGGTTTATTGCTATGAGGACACACCTGAGGTGCGAACATGAGAGCACATGATCGGATCACGTTCGATCCTCAGATTCTCGGGGGACGAGCTTGTATTCGCGGGATGCGGATAAGCGTGTCGTTACTCGTGAATCTGGTGGCCAATGGCATGCCTGTTGAACAGATCTTAAAAGAATACCCGCTACTCGAAGCAGATGATATCCGGCAAGCCCTTCAGTATGCCGCAGTACTCACCAACGAAGAACTCCATCCGTTGACCAGCAGCCCGTTGTGAAGTGTTTGGCCGATCCGCTCATCCTCGAAAAGGCCGGACGGGAAGAGCGTCTGATTATTACGTGCGATCTCGACTTTGCCGATCTGCTGGCACTCAGTGCTCGTACCCTACCGAGTGTGATCCTTATCCGACTCCAGGACCAGACACCAGGCTCAGTGATCCCTCGGCTCGTGCAGGTACTCAGCGAATGCCACGAGGCCCTTACGAATGGCGCAATCGTCACCATTGAAGAAACCCGGTACCGATTACGACGTCTCCCGATCGAGCCTAGCCCCCACTGACCCCTTGGATTAAGAACACAAACCTTTACGTTTTCTTCCCCAACAGCATCACTTCGATCTTTCGATTGGATCGTCCTTGTCGTGTAAAACTGTCAAGCATGAGACCAACTTACTACCTAACCGTGGGATATTCCTCCGCGGGACGGAGGCTGTTGATTGCCGTCGGGAACGCTAATCGGGCAATCGGCGACCGGCCAAAAGAATTACTCGGCGCCGTCTTGGCCGCCGCAGCACAACTTTTGCCTCCATAAGCATACTCCTGAAAGCCGTCAACTTCTTCCGGGAGCTGGTCCATCAGACATAACGACCACCAAAGATCAGCGGCTGAACTATGAGACCTCTGACTCGCTCAACAGAATGCACAAAGCAAGACGTGACCCTAATTTTTTGGAACTGGGAGGAGCAGTTGTTGAAGCGCTGTTGTTGTGGAAGTTGAGCACCCTACGGCCGAGTGAAATTCAAAGCGCTTTGGAAGCTTTAAGTTCCGAATCTAAGCCAGGACAGTTGAAGCCGGCCGAAAAACTGGACAGTTGGGATCTCTGGCAATATATCAAGGTGGTTAGCCACCTTCGCCTGATATCAGAACAAGGGCAAGCTCAAGCAAACCTAGTGAGAGACTTTCGCAACTTTATCCATCCGGGCAAGTCTATTCGCACCAAGGAGAACTGCACGAGGTCTACAGCTTTGATGGCATTGGGAACTGCAATCCGCATCATTGACGAGTTTACCTCTGCATCAAAGACGGATGAGTAAAGTCGCCGGAGGCCCTGGTCACTGACTCGTTCATTTGATGGGCTGTTGGTCGCTGTACGATAACAACCAGAATTCTGGTCTCTTTAAATAAAAGGTTTTCGATGGCAAAAACCTTGTCGTTATCCGAAGTTAAAACCCGCCTCCCTGAACTCGTGGCAGGTATTCAAGAGCGTGAAGAGGAAGTCATCGTTACAAAAAATGGCCGGCCGGCGGCCATCCTGATGAATATCGATGAATATACCCGTATCAAACAGACCTTGGATGTCCTGAGCGATCCCGACCTCATGAGCCAGATAGCCGGGCCTTTTACAAAACGAAGCGCCAAGGACTCTCATTTGAAGACGTATTCGGCGAGCCTCTTACGCCCGCCAAGAAGCGCCGCACGGCGTGATCCCCTTCCGTCCGGACATCCCTCCACATGTGGCGGACGTGATCCGTTCACTTCATCCCGATCTCAAGCCCCTGATCAAGTCAGCCATTCGCGCGTTTGCAGCTGATCCCAAATGTGGAGAGCCGCTCAAGCGTGAACTGAATGGGCTACGAAAGTATCGCGTTCGGCGCTTTCGCATCGTCTATGCTGTTGAGCAGAACGCACGAGTTATTCGCCTGATGGCCGTAGGCCACCATCGATCTCTGCATGAGGTGTTGGCCGAACAACTTCGACGAAAGACCCGCGCATAACAATGCGTCAGTTGAATCCCTCAGCATTTCACAGATAATTTCTCACACTCACGATTACCCGACCATAACACAACAGAGGATCTAGACCAGGCTTCGATCCTGTTGAATAACAGGCCTGAAGAGCTGCCTCCACCTCTGCCACTCGACACCAGGCAACAATAAGGATTAGGCTGAGGCACACGCCTATACGAGGAAGCCAATGCCTGGAATGTTTGGCAAAAATCCGCCGCTCATGCTGATTGCTATTGGGATTGTGATAGTAGCGATCATAGCGTTCGCGCTGATGACGGCAGGTTATTAGGCGGATCGCCCGACAATGAGCAATTATTCTGGTCTCATACCTGGAAGGCTTATAGTCATGCTGTTTCAACGTCAGCACTTTTAACCCAATACGTATGCAGCCTTTGGCCTCGGCGACTCACGATGTTGCCTTGACTCCCCAGCCCTCTCACCGATAAGTTTCTCGGCCGACAATTTATTTAAAGAGAGCAAAGGACCACAAATGCCCACATTATTCACCCCACTCCAAGTCGGAGAACTTCTCTTTCCCAACCGTATCGTGATGGCTCCTCTCACCCGCGTGAGAGCCGGCTCCACTCATATTCCCAACGACATGATGGTGGACTACTATTCTCAGCGCGCGTCGAGTGGGCTCATCATAACGGAATGCACAATGGTCGATGCCCATGCCTGCGCGTTCATGGGTGAAGGCGGGATTTACAGCCCGGCGCACGTGGCCGGTTGGAAACGTGTGACCGATGCCGTGCATGCGAAGGGTGGCCGGATCTTCATGCAGATCTGGCATCCTGGCCGTGCCGCACACTCGTTGCTGAACGATGGCGAGCAGCCCGTCTCCAGTAGCGCCAAACCAATCCGTCATGAAACTACCAATACCCCACAAGGCGCCAAGCCGTATGAAGTCCCGCGTGCGCTCCGTACAGAAGAGATCCCACGGTATGTGGAGATGTTTCGGCTCGCCGCCAAAAACGCCAAACAGTCAGGGTTTGACGGGGTCCAGGTCCATGGTGCACACGGCTACTTGATTGATAACTTTTTGCGCGACGGTGTGAACGCCCGAACGGACTCCTATGGAGGTTCTATCCCCAACCGTGCGCGGTTTCTCCTACAGGTAACGGACGCAGCAATCAACGTCTGGGGCGCCGGGCGTGTGGCTGTGCGTATCTCACCGCTGGTCCCCTTCAATGACATGGTGGATAGCCAGCCAGAAGCCCTGGTGACACATGTGGCACAAGAATTAAGTCGGCGAGCGATCGCGTTTTTGGAAATCCGGCACGAGAACCACGCGTTGCCCGAAGAGCAAGCCATCCTGGCAATCGCCCGCAAACATTTCCAGGGGGTATTGATGAGCAACGGAAGCTACACCCGTGAGAGCGGCGAATCGACGGTTGCAAGTGGAGCGGCCGATGCAATTGTCTACGGGCGTCCCTATATCGCCAATCCGGACCTGGTCGAACGGTTTGCGAAGCAAGCCCCACTCAATGAGGTAAATTTTAATCGACTGTATGGCGGCGGATCTGATGGCTACAGTGACTATCCAACATTGCCAATGTAGACACCGCCCCGTCCCAATAAAGCCGGAACACACTTGATCGGTAATCTCCAACAACCATGCTCGTAGAACGAGGAGAGTTGAGATGACGCAGGTCTGGCCCCGTCTGAGCCTTGCCATCTGTACGCTTGCGCTGATTTTCTTAAGTGGTTGCGCGACTACGCCTGAAGAGAAACTTAGAATGGCGGCAGCGGAGGGAAATCTCCTTCGAGTGGAGACATTCCTTGGGCAAGGCATTAGCGCTCAGGCAGCCGATGTGCGCGGTGTGACCCCGCTCTTCTTGGCAGCCAAGTATGGACATCGGGACGTGGTGGCGCTCCTACTAGAACGAGGAGCAGCCATGAATCCCATCAGGCAGGACGGCGTCACGCCGATCTTCATCGCAGCACAAGAAGGACAGCGGCAGGTTGTGGCTCTTCTCCTTAGACACGGAGAGGATGCGAACGCGCACGCGCAAATAAGCGACGTGACGCTCTTACATATTGCGGCCTATCGAGGCGACCAGGAGCTCATCACTCTCCTGCTGCAACATGGAGCGAGTAAGCAGGCCAGAATGACATCCGGAGAGCGCCCGGTCGATTTGGCTCAGGCGCAAGGTCACATGACGCTGATCCCGCTCCTCGAGCCTTAACGTGAGATGCCCCACATGCCGCCTACTCCACTTCCCAGAGTTTCGTATACACCGGTCCGGTCGGACGCAGGCTGCTTTTCACCAGCACGAGCGGCCCAATCCGAACCTCCCCGAGAGAGAGCGGTCGTTCACAGACCCCGCTTTGAGCCAACCACTGCCCCACCTCTCGTTCACCTGCTTTGATCCTCGCGAGTGTCAGATGAGGATTAAATAGTTTGTCGTCCGGCGCAAACCCCAACGAGTGGCAACAGGCTTCGATCTCCCGATGCAAGGCCGTTAATTGGCGTGCCGCCTCACTCGTACGCCACTGTTCCGACGGCCCCACCCAAAGCACCCGCGGTTTCTGAAGATTCGGGAACGCCTGAAGGCGATCGAGCGGGATCTGAATGGTTGGGTGAGACCGGCGAACGATCGCCATGGCCTCGCGCATGGGATCGAGGAGTTGCTTGTCGGTATTGCCAAGAAACCTGATCGTGAGATGAAATGAATTCGGTTGCCCCCATGCCATACGGATATCTGTGGGAAGATGCCCTGCAAGGCGCTGTTTGAGATCATCTTGCACCTGAGCGATCGCTGTTCTGACCTCGTTGCTTACCTCAACGGCGAGGAAGGTTCGGATCATGTTGTTCCTTTACTGGCCAACCATCGACGAAGCATATCGAGGGCGGCCTGTGCTGCACGCTGTTGAATGACGGACCGATCGCCGTGAAACCGACATTCTTTTGTCATGACGTCGTCACTGCCACCGTCGAGTCCAATATAGACTAACCCGATCGGTTTGGTCTCTGTGGCACCGCCTGGCCCGGCAATACCTGTCACGCTCAAGGCCACCGATACGCCCGCGCGTTCGCGCATTCCTTTGGCCATCGCCGCAGCGACGTCTCGGCTGACCGCACCGTGTTCATTCAACAGCGTTTCTGCAACACCGAGCATCTCGATTTTTGCCCGGTTGCTGTAGCACACGGCGACGCGATCGACGTATGCCGACGATCCGGGCACCTGTGTCAATCGCTGTCCAATGAGCCCCCCCGTACAGGACTCCGCGACAGCGACCGTCCGACGCTGTTGACGCAACAGTCGGCCGACCACCTGCTCCATCGTGTCGTCTCCTTCGGCATAGACCCACTCGCCCAGTCGACCACGCACCGCTTCGGCCAGTGACGAAAGAGCCCCTTCCTTCAGGCGACTTCCTCCCCTCGTGGTCAGCGACACGAGCACGCCGGTCGGTGACGCCAGAAGCCCTAAGGCAACAGGCATGCGTGTCGGTACGAGTCCCTTTAATCTGGCATCAACATCAGCCTCCGGCACACCCCAAGTATGAAACACTATTCTGGTCAGAGATTGGCGACATTGACTGGGCGTACGTTCGAGGTGAGCGATCACATATGGAAGGACTGCCTGCTGGACTATCGCACGCATTTCACTCGGGACACCGGGTAACGCGAGGATGTGTGTGCCGCGCCATAACAAGGCAAAGCCTGGTGCTGAGCCAACCGGGTTGGGCAACACAGTGGCTCCAGACGGAATCAAGGCCTGTCGCAATTGCCTTGTATTCGGTATCCGCCCCCATTGAGCTAATCGTATCTTCATTCCCTCAAGCGCTTCTTTACGGCGAGCGAGTCGAAACCCGGTGATGGCCGCAACCGCCTCCCTGGTGCAATCGTCCACTGTGGGACCCAGCCCCCCGGTCAGGATGACGATTCGAGCACGCCTACAGGCCGTCTTCACCACTTGGGCGATATCCGACTGATCGTCTCCGACGATGGATTTAAACCTCACCTCGATCCCTATCGCGCCCAGCGCTTCAGTAATGAATAGCGAGTTGGTGTCGGTTCGTCCACCGGCCAGGAGTTCTGAGCCGATCGCAATAGTTTCCGCAGTCCGGCTGTGGATGGAGACAGATCTTCGCATACCCTACTGTCGCACCTATTCAAGTTCCTGAAAATTGACCGCGAAGCGGAGCTCTCCACCGGTCGGAGGAAACACGGTAATGGTCGTGTGCGCATTCGGATCAAAGTCAGCATACTGGAATGCCGCCACAACTTTGGCCGTGAATTGTGGTGACTCCGGCCACGCCGTCGTTCGTCTGGCTTGGCCATCGACACGGACGGTGACAGGCTTAATGGCGCGTCCTCCTTGATCCAGCACCATGTAACTCTCCACGGCAAAGGCAGGGCTGTCCCCGAAGATGACTACACTGACCAGCATGGTCGTCGCATCGACCAATTGCGCAATGTCGGCCGCACTCGGTTCAAGTCCCCGGAGCGCCATGTGGGTGGCCAGCACGGATACACCACCGAGTTTCGTGACCAGGAACCCGCCGAGGTCAAGCTCCCCATTGCCTCCGAAGCGCGCATACCACTGCTCAGGCGACTGATGCTGAGCCGCCGCTATTGTTCCCCGATCGAGTGCGACCTGGATCTGCCTGTGTGACGGATGTACCTCGATCGCTGCCGAGGGATCTTCGGTGCTGATCAGGAACACCAAGGCCAATCCTACAGCCCAATGCCCGACAGATCGCATACGATTGCGACTAACAGAACCACCATTCCACTGTCAATGAACACGTCCCAGCCTCGCCTTCCGGTTGACAAGACGGAAGGGGAAATGCTAAACGAAATAAAAAAAGAAGAAGCGTTTATTTTCCATCTACTAAAGGAGCTTTGAATGTCGACTCCTGACACACCCCCTGCCGCGCAGGCGCCTCGGCGGCAATACGTGAACTTTGTGTTTTATAAGGTAGATCCGGCCTGGCGACGTCTCCCGGAGGACGTGCGCACACAGGGCAAACAGGAATTCTTGCGAGCCGTTGAAGATTTTAACGGCCAAGTGTTGATCGTCCCCTATTCGACCATTGGGATTCGCGGCGACTGCGACTTCATGCTCTGGCGCATCAGCTACGACCTCGATCTGTTTCAGGATATGAGCAGCAAGATCCTCGCCTCCGGCCTTGGGCAGTACCTCACGACCCCCTATTCGTATCTGGCCATCACCAAGCGATCCGTATACGTCGATCATCACTCGCATGCAGGCCAGGAAGGCAAACGGTTGACCGTCGTCCCAGGGAAGAGCAAATACATCTTCGTGTATCCATTTTTAAAGACACGGGAGTGGTTTTTGCTGACCAAGGCGGCTCGGCAAGGCATGATGGACGAGCATATTGAAGTAGGCCATCGATTCCCTTCGGTGAAATTGAACACGACCTACTCATTCGGACTCGACGATCAAGAATGGGTGGTGGCGTTTGAAAGCGACAAGCCGGAAGATTTTCTGGACTTGGTGATGGCGCTGCGCGAAACCGAAGGCTCACGCTATACGTTACGTGATACGCCGATTTTCACCTGTATTCGCAAGAGCCTCAAGGAAACCCTCGATACATTAGGCGGCTAAACACGTATTGAGGAAGGTCGTCCCCAACCTTCTGTTTCCGTGAGAGGTTGGTACTCGAGAACGGCTTTCGGTCACGTGACCGAAAGCCGTTCTCCTTTTTTGCATGGTCGATCGAGACAGATTCCTACGCTATCCAGAGACCTCCGTTCTTTTCAGATCAAGATGGTTTGCGAGGCCCTATCCCTTGGATATCTCGGCTACGTCCCGCTTTGACAGCCTCACGAGGCCTGTGTTACCTCTAGTGAATACAATTTCGACACCCTTGACTCGTCATGGCTGATACGACAGCTCTTTTTGCACTCCGTTTTCCAGACGGTTCAGTAAGCCTTTACGTTGATGAACAGTATGCCCAGGATCGAGGGATCGACTCCTCGAGGCTCGTGCGGGTAGAAATTCCCCGCGAGATGTTCATCACAGGAACCATTCAGGATATTCGAGAATATGTGGCACTCCAGCTCGAACAACAGCAGCGGTCAGGTACGGCCTAGGGTGGCTTTATTCCGGCTTCAAGCCATCAAATGATTAACTGACGCGCTATGACCACAACCCTCACTTCATCGCCGCTGACCGCGGAAATAGTCGAAGAGACCATTGCCGGATTACCGATCCAAGGTCGCATTTTGCTTCGACTGCTCTTGCTGCAACACCTTGATGTGACACATGACGAAATTCTTTTCATGGTCGCAGATCGCCCTGATCCCCGTTGCGTGTCTGGGAAGAAGCCCGTCACCACCATGACGCAAGAATCCATTACCGCCATGATTGAGCGCCGAGATGAGTATCGGCGACGAGTTCGACTTCGCCGAGAGAGAACGTGGCTGCAATGTGTTGCCCTTGCCAATCTTGCGAGAACGGCGGACGCATTAGCCATTCGTGCAGCGGCGCTTCTGGTCGATCGAGGAATTTCCTCCACGACCATCCACGAGTTCAAAACGCAAGCTCGTTCCGCCGTGCCATCAACCACACTGCGCCTGTTGGAAGAAGCCTGGAACAAGAACGAGATCGGTCCCGACAAGTATCAGAATCATCGTCTCGTCGTCGAAATGCAAACGCAGCTTCGGTTTGCGGAGCGGTTCAAAAAGCGTCTCGCGCTTGCGGAGCGTGAACGGCAGACGTCTGATCAGACCACCTTACAGGACCATGAGATCGGCCACATCTGGGGAATCCCAGCTGGCACCCTCGCGGCCCGCAAAGTCAAATTTTTATCTCAGTATCTCCTGGCAATCCAGGCTAAATGTTCCGGTGCGGAATCGCACACAAAGGAGAAGCTCGTTCCTTCTCCGGATCTGTGGAAAGCGACCTTGCACGTGCTTTCCCAGCGTCCCATTGAACGATTAATTCCTACCTACGACGGACTCGAAGGGACTGAGTCTGCGTTACTCGAAAAACTCACGGCGTATGCAGTCCTTGGTTTATCGGAAGCAATCGAAACGAAGTTTTGGAACTCGCTTGTCTATGGCGCCAGTTCCAATGCGATGCATACTGAAATCACCAGGACGCTGTTCGGACTTCAGCGGTTGGTCGCAATACAAAAGGAAGTCGATACCAGTCCTGAAGCATTGGACGAAATCTTACTGGCCCGATCAAGCCCGGTCTCCAAAGAGTCTCAACCAGCCTTACGAGAGCGAGACGCTGGGCACGGCGAACTGACGGACTTGCAGCGCCAAATCCTGCATAACTTCATCGGAGAAGACGTCAGCGGACGATCCTCAGACAAGTGGTAATGTTCCGTATTGCCAATCCGACGCCATTCGGTATAATTGTCTCCAATGAAGATGACACCCCGCACTCTCTTTGGGTCCATGTTCGAAGCCGGAGTCTTTGTCCGGCTGCTACCGATCATCCTGGCCCTCGCCATTGCCTTCGGCATACCCATGCCGGCGTCCGCAGGTGGCCTCGTCGAAATCGCTGAGCTCTTAGCGCATCCAGAGCAGTACGATCACTTGGACATCATCGTGACCGGAAAAGTAATGAATGTTCAGCTGGCAACGAATCGTCAAGGACAGCCTGCCTATGGGTTTTTACTCCAAGACCAAGCGGGCACTCTGAAAGTCGTGAGTCTCGGCCAGGTAGAGGTTCATGAAGGCGATCAGGTGATCGTCGAGGGTGTGTTTAGTCGCCTGCGACAGGTAGGCCGCAAGATCGTCTACAACGAGATCAAGGCCCTCTCTGTCAGACCGTTGACTCGCCTGAATCCTGACCTTGTCGGCTGACCACTGACGCGGTTCAGTCCGGCATGTGTGTGTTCCACCTCCACCGGTTGCTATTCCACTCAACGCGGCAGTTTAAGAATCCAGCGCAAGAGTTTATCTGACGTGCGATCGGGAAGCAGTCTTGCCATGAGCGCGCGGAGCTTGGCATCATTTCCAACCAGATATCGAGTCTTTGGGATCGGCGCGGTCAATGCAGCTTCTACCGCCATTGCAACAGTCTCGGAGGAGACGGCTCGCTTCGACGCTTCTTCCACAATTTTCCTCACGGCCACGACAATCGGTTTATATAACGTTCGTAGGTCATCCCCTATTGCCGCCTCGCGTTCGGCGGCGTCAACCGTTGATTTGTTCCAGATGGGAGTCGCAATCGCACCCGGCTCGATGATCGACACGTGGATCCCCCATTGTTGGACTTCCAAGCGGAGCGCATCCGTGATCGCTTCCAGCGCATATTTTGATGCAGAATAGGGCCCCATGAGCGGCATGGTCGAGAGACCGGCAATAGAACCCATATTGATGATGCGGCCTCGTCCTTGTCGTAACAAGGGAAGAAAGATCTGCGTGACAGCGACCTGTCCAATCACATTGACGTCAAGCTGCCGTCTGAGATCGGCAATAGGCACAACTTCCAGGGGACCGACTACTGCAATCCCGGCATTATTGATTAGTCCATATAATCCATCTGTCCTGGTCAGTTCTGAAACTAAGAGATGAGCTTTTCGTATCGCCGAATCATCCGTGACATCGAGTGCAATGGGCACGAGACGATCTGAGCTGTTTTTTTGAAGAGACAGCCCGTCTTCCGGCTTCCGCACTCCTGCAAACACTCTGAAACCCAATCGATCAAGATGCAGTGCGCAGGTCGCTCCAATTCCTGTAGAGGCACCGGTGATGACCACCGCCTGATTGCGTTCACTCGTCACATACCCCTCTCAATGACCAACGAGAGGACCATAACGGGTTTCGAGTGCCTTCGTCCATACGTTCCCCATTGTTGCCATATCCATTCGGTAGACATCGCTCAGCGTCTTCGGCTATTATCAAATTCCTTTTACCTTCTAGTGGCGGTGTAGCTCAGTTGGCAGAGCAGCGGACTCATAAGCCGCGGGTCGGCCGTTCAATCCGGCCCACCGCCACCAAACCAAGGTCGCTCGTGCAGGCAGCTTTCTGCCAGGCTACTCACTCTAGACTATTCTGCAGTCATTTCCTCAACACACTGGCTTCTGATTCATTGATTACATACAGTAACCGGTATGTCCAATGAGGGATGAGCATGCACCCCAAACTCCAACAAACGCACGACGACGAAATGATGATGGCGGCCGCACAGTACCGGGCTGGTGACATGGAACGGGCATTTTCCCATCTTGAACGCGCACACATCCTAGGGCAATCGTTTCCCATTGCTCATGCACAATCTCATTGGTGGATGCTGAAAGTCGGATGGGAACGTCGTGACTTTGTCGAAGTTTTCGGTCAAATTCCACGTATCATTGGAGCGCTTCTATTCTCGAAAATATGGGTGCCGCTGGGCAATACCGGTGGTGCTCGCGTACCACCGTTTCGTTCCATGCCTATTCCTGAAGATCTTCGTTGCTTGCTGGAGCAGTATGGGCCAGGCTCCAACACTTGATGCGTCTTCGCGTACTGGTGCAGCGCGATATATCCTCACTCTTCCCTCAATCCCTCCACAATCGGTTGTCGAGCAGCCCATCTGGCAGGAAAATACCCTGCCAAGAACGTGGCCACTCCTGCCAACAAGACCGCCTGGATCAGCGATCCGATGGGAACAATCATCTGGATCGTCCAGCCAAATGATTGTCGATTGATGACCTTAATCAATAAGAGCGAGAGCAAGCCACCTCCGATGAGTCCTAACACAATTCCGACCGTACCCAGGTAAGCCGCCTCCCACAACACGAGTTGGCGTATTTGTGTAGCGCTACCGCCAATCGCGCGTAAAGTCGCAAACTCCCGACGCCGTTCGAGGACGGACGTAATCAAGGTATTCACGATCCCAAGCATGGCAATCACAACGGCGATGGCCTCCAACACGTACGTGAGGAGAAAGGTACGATCGAAGATGTCAAGAATCTCCTTTCGTAATTCAACATTGCTGATGATGAGCGGAGGCAGACCACCATTACCGGAAGCGCTCAATAGTTCTGTCATCTGTTCTCTGACGCGACCCAGATGTGTTCCATCCCGCAAATACACCGGGAACACCGTCACGAGATCATCATGCCAGAGCGACTGATAGAGCGCCCGATCCATGAGCAGCTTGCCTCCGTCGGTCGAATAGTCATAAAACACGGCCACGATTGGAAATTGCCGCGGTCCACTGGGTGTTGCGACTTCGAGCATCGAGCCTTCATGCACCTCCAGCCGGTTCGCCAACACCTCTGATACGAGGAGCCCGCCGATGTCAGCGGCTCGATTGAGCTGTTCTGACGAATCACCGCTGCGCACGAGATAACGGCTCCATTGTGCATGCAACCGCAAATCCCTCGAGACGACAGCCACACGTTGCCCTTTCACGTCAATACGCACATCACGGTAACTGTCAACGGCGGCCACACCCGGAACGGATGCCAGGATACTCATCCATTCGGAAGGCAGGCTTCGTCCCACGGTTCCAATTTCCGTTCCGCGCAGCCATAGTGAAGGAGCCACCACCACATCAGCCAGGACCGTATCAGTAACCCACAGTTCCACGGTATGGCGAAAGCTCCGCACCATGACCAAGACGCCGATCATGATCGCAAGTCCTACCATAAAAGCTGAGACGGTGACTCCGTTGCGGCCGGGATTGCGAGCGGCATGTTCCACCGCAATCCCTCTCATCACTCCACCCGCACTGAATTCTCGCCCCACATATCGTCGTTGCCGCCATCCGGTTACACATATCGGAGCCAAACAGGCCAATCCTGCCAACAAACATAATGTTGCCGCATATCCCAAGATGGGAACGCCATCGATAGGCCCAGGCCAACTCAGCAGTCCAGCGACCACGAGCAACACCACGCCTCCAACCGCAAGCCCTCCGACCCGCACTTGCTGGCTTGCTTCATAGTCACCGGGAGCGAGGGCTCGCACGGTTGTCGTACGGCTTGCGTCCAAGCTGGGACCGATGGCACCGATCATGGACACCACGCATCCAATCACGATTCCTTCGATCACAATCTTCCAAAACTGATCTGTCCAGAGGAGGCCACTCCCGCCGGTTCCAACCGAAACAAAGAGATCTGAAATCGTTCGGCCCAGGAGTGTAATCAGCTCTTGCGCCAATGCCATTCCGGCTGCGCTGCCGAGAATTCCGCCGAAAAACCCATACAGTCCGGCTTCCATGAGGAACAGCGCGGCGACCCGTGACTGCGTCATCCCAATCGCCCGATAGATTCCAATTTCCCGTCTCCGCTGGGCGACGGAAAATGCCATCGTGTTGTAGATGAGAAACATGCCCACCAACAACCCAACCCAGCTCAGCACCGTTAAATTCAGTCGAAACGCGCGTAGCATCTGTTCAACTTGGCTGGTCCGATTGGCAGGCCGCTCGGTGGTCACATGAGGAGGGAGAACTGCTCGCACCCTCGCTCCGACTTCTTCAATAGGTACGTTAGTATCGGTAACGAGATCGAATCGATCGACCTTCCCGACCATACCAAACGCAATCTGTGCGGCTGCGATGTCCATGACCGCCATGCGTTCCCATGATGAACGGCGATCAGGTGGTCCACGCAGGATCCCGACAACTTGAGAGCGGAGCTGCCCGGTCCCAATCAGAAGATCGATGTGGTCGCCGACCGAAACCTTCCACTCTCTCGCCAGTGCATCTCCTACATACACGGCCTGTGGATCGATCATATTCATTAACTGTTTTTCCGACGCCGGTTGGTCCATCTGAAAACCCCGTGTATGGAATTCTTCCAGAAGGTCCAACCCGATCACTTGAATAGCCTGGCTCGGTTGGTTTCTATTCATCCGCACTGCCGTCTGAAAAATTACCGGAGAAACAGACGTCACACCAGACACCGCCCGTATCGATCCAACCAGTTGCTCATCAAGTCCCGTCTCATCCCCTGACACTTCCAATGTAGTAGGCCCTGCAACGCTGAGGACAGCCTGTTCAAATGAACGCAACACATCGACATTTGCGGTTCGTACAGCGACAGAAGCCGACACTCCCAAAGACACTCCCACTATGGTCAGCAATGTTCGTAACGGCCACTGTCGGAGATGAGATTGGAGGATAAGGGCTACAACCCTAGAGAATCTGGACATTTAGATGGAAGGGACCAATGCATAACGCAATGGACGCATTTGGCACGGCATGCAGGCAACAAGGTCCGTCGAGCCTTTGCGAATATCGGCAGATTCGTTTACACAATTCCCATCATTTGCTAGACTGGCAACGAATAGTGATAAGGAGTCCAGATGACAAAGCATAAAGGTGTTGCAGTACTCCGACGCAAGCATACTGATCGCCGCCTCAAAACCACGCCGCATATTACCCCGCGACAGCGTGAGATCTTACGCTTGGTCGCACTTGGCCACACCAATCGGGAGATCGCGGGGTCTCTCGGCATCAGTGTCCGGACGGTTGAAGTTCATCGCTTCAATTTAATGCATCGACTCAATGTCCGGAACGTCGCCCAACTTCTGCGTCAAGCGCTCCAGCAGAATCTGCTGCCGCGCAACTTTAGCACGAAGTAACGTCAGAGTTCTTTGAGCCGTCCTCGACATTCCTGAATCGACTGGTATCCCTTCCGCATCAAGACCGCCCTCAGTTCTGCCTCAAGTCGACTGAACACATCCAGCCCTTCTTCAACGAGCACGGTGCCGACCTGGACGGCTGACGCGCCACACAAGACGTGTTCAAATGCATCAACTCCCTCGACAATTCCTCCGGTTCCGATGATTGGCATCTTACCTTCAAAGAACTTATAGAACGCGCGGACATTGGCTAACGCGACCGGCTTGATGATTCGTCCGCCTACCCCGCCGAATCCCCCTTTCGGCTTAATGACGACGGCCTCTCGCTCCGGGTCAACCACCAATCCATTCCCCACAGAGTTAATCAAGTTCAGAAAGTCGACGCCGCAGCGTCCGAGCACCGCACCCATCACGTCATGATGGGCCGGGTCAAAGTAAGGAGGCAGCTTGACACCCATCGGTACGGTAATTTTAGGTCGAACTTTCTTGAGAAGCCGCTCAGAGGCCTCTGGGTCGTAGCCAATCTGGGGCTTGCCTGGAATATTGGGGCAAGAAAGATTCACTTCAATGAGGTCCGGACGGGCGGCGTCGATGATTTCGGCGATCCGAGGAAAGTCATCCTCCGCAAGTCCTGCCACACTCGCAATAACGGGTTTCCCAAACCGTTTCAGGTGAGGAATCAACTCGGCATAGGCCTTGTATCCGAGATTGGGAAGCCCCATCGAATTGATCGATCCCCCAAAAAACCCATAATATCTGGGCTCAGGGTTGCCGCGTCGTGCTTCGATGGTCATCGACTTGGTGACAATTGCTCCGGCGCTGGATTTGCCAAGCGCTTCGAGTTCTTCTTGAGTCACACACAGCGCTCCCGCCGCGTTCATGAAGCAGCTCGGAAATGTGACACCGGCGATCGTTGTAGACAAATTCACCATGCCGCCACCATACCAGTTTCGCGTGGAGTGCGTGAAACCAACCGGCCATCTTGCATGGTCCATGTGTAATCGCACGTTTGTGCTGCCTGCGAGCTATGAGTCACCAAGAGTACTGTCTGCCCCCCGGAGGTGGCAAGGTCTCGAATCAGTGCCATGATGCCAGCTCCTTGATGGGAGTCGATATTGCCTGTTGGTTCATCGGCAAGGAGGAGACGTGGTCGATGGGCCAACGCCCTCGCGATGGCGATTCGCTGTTGTTCCCCGCCGGAGAGTTCCGCTGGTCGATGTCGACGCCTGTGTGTCATCCCAACACGGTCTAACATTTCATCGACTCGTGTACTGATCTCCCGCCCCTCGTCTCCGCTCAACATCAAGGGCAGTGCGATATTTTCCTCAGCCGTTAGGCCATGAACAAGATGGAACGCCTGAAAGACAATGCCGATCGTTTCACGCCTGATCTTGGTCCATTCGTAACTGGTCAGATTCGTCGTAGATCGTCCATCGAGCACAATTTCCCCTGAGGTCGGCATATCCAAGCCGGCCACAAGGTTTAGGAGCGTACTTTTCCCACAGCCACTGGGTCCCACAAACGCACAAAATTCTCCGTATTTGATGTCCAAAGTCACGTCCTGTAAGGCCGTGACTTTGGCGTCCCCACGTGCATAGGTTTTACACAGGTGCCTCAGAGTTACCATACGATACCCACTTATAACCGACTCCCTTGTACAGGTCTAAGTGTTCGTATTCCTATAGCACAATGACTCAAAGAGCGACAACCTTGACAGGCGCAGGCACTTCGCCATAAAGAGAGAAGGAGAATAAGTTGAGCACGGTCATTATGACTAACCTTCTCTTGGATCGGATCCCAGGTCTCATGCGTCGCACGGTACGGTTTGTCCTGCCGACTCACTGCTCGATCTGTGGATCTCAGCTGAGCGATGATCCAACTCCTCATTTTTGTGCCGGTTGCTGGAGCGCGATGGCACTGATGCCTCCCGCTCGTTGCTCACGATGCGATCGCCCCTTTCCATCTGCGATGACCACTGCGTACAGCCCAACCCATACCTGCCACACGTGCGTGAAACGCCCACCCTCCTTCACGAGAGCGTGGACACTCTACCCCTACACGTCACCGCTCCGTGATGCAATCTGCTTATTCAAGTATCGCGGCAAGGTTTCATTAGCGTCTCCTCTTGCCGCCCTTATGATTGACCGACTTCCGCTGCTCGGCCATGTCGATGTCATTATGCCAGTCCCCTTACATCGTGAGCGACTTCGTCAGCGGGAATTTAATCAATCGTTGCTGCTCGCCGATCAGATCGGGCGCGTCCTGGGTGTTCCCGTCTCATACACGAATCTGATACGAACTATCTATTCTCCTGCCCAGACCGCACTTCCCCGTAAAACGCGTCTAAAAAACCTTCGTGGCACGTTTGCGGTGCAATATCCCGATAAGATCAGAATGCAACGCGTTCTTCTCATCGACGATGTCTTTACAACCGGCACAACGGTCAACGAATGTGCCAAGTCATTGCGCAAGGCCGGCTCGTCCGACGTTCTTGTGTTGACCTTAGGCCGAACCCTGGATCCGAATCTCATTCCCGATCGAATTCGTGCCCACCCCCAATCCAATTTTGAACCATTCGGAGTGTGAATGTATGCCGATATATGAGTACCTATGCCAAACATGCCATCGGCGAAGTTCCATCCTGATACTGAGCGCCAGTCACCTCATTTCAGCGAGTTGCAAGCACTGTGGCGGCTCGAAGCTGGACCGACTCCTATCCAGATTTGCTTCTCCTAAATCAGAAGACGCTCGACTTGAATCACTCATGGATCCAACCAACCTTGGTCACCTCGATGAAAATGATCCGAAGAGCGTCGCCCGGCTCATGAAAAAAATGGGAGCAGAAATGGGTGAAGATACACGTGAGGTAGAAGAAGCCATGATGTCCGAGTCCTCTGAAAGCGAGGAAGGAAGCGACCATACCGACAGCCTTTGACATAGACTGTCATATACTTTCACTTGACATTTACACCACGATATTTAGAATAGACATAAGAGTGGAGGCATTGTGCGTCTTCCCGACTCAGCCACGAGATGGAGTTATGCGCAGTTCTTCCAAAAGCGAACTGATGACGGCGATGGAAACGTGCCGTTACCTCAAAATTACCCAGCGTACACTCTATCGATATCTGCACAGTCGGCAGATTCCTGCTTTCAAGCTTGGCAAAGAATGGCGATTTGTCCGCTCGGATTTAGAGCAGTGGATACGAGACCGAACCAGAACTTCTCTGAGCTCCTAACGTAGGTAATGACAATGTTCGCTGGTGAGTACCTGTGCAAGCTTGATGAAAAGGGACGCTTTATCGTCCCCTCCCCCATCCGTGAACAACTTGAGGCCGATGGGGAAGCAGTGATGTTTCTCAAAGGCCCAGAACAATCTCTATTGATTTATTCGACGAAGGAATGGGCAAAGGTACTCGAACGAACCAGAACCTCCCTAGATGAAGATCAAAGCCGCCTTTTTATGCATTTTGTGGTTTCCGAGGCCGGATCATCCGACATTGATAAAACAGGACGGATCTTGATTCCGGGACGCTTGCGCAAGCTTGTCCCTGTCGATGAAGATCAGGAAATCATCTTGGTCGGACTCTATCATCGGATGGAAATTTGGAATCCAAGCGATTGGCGTCGGTATATTGCTCGTACGGAAGATCGATATGAGCAAAACATGGCAAAGATCCAGAATCTCCTCTAGTTTCGCCCCATGCCGCCAATCCGACCCCGCCCATCTTCCAGACTAAGGAAACACGTATCTGACCTTGTCTCGCATCGAATTAAGAGAGACATTATACGTGTAACATGCACAGAGCTGCCTGCCCAGGAGACACCTGCGCCAGGCATACCTGATCAGGTACTCATACGAACCACCCTGTTGGATACACCTCAACCAGTGAGCGTCACACCTGATACTCTCTCAATCACTCTGCCTGTCCCTCCAAGCATCAACCATCAGTATGCGACTGTGAACGGACGTCGTTTGCTATCGGCTACAGGACGTGCGTATAAGAAGCAGGTCGGTCAACAAGTGTGGCTGGCATTGACACAATCTCCGTTCAGGACCAGGTTACGAGATAGATTACGCTCTGAACCGTTGATCATCTCCATCAGGTTTTTTTTCGCTTCTTCATTACGCCGGGATCTCGATGGAGGCCTTAAAATCACTCAAGATGCCGTATGCGAGGGCCTCGGCATTAATGATAACCGGATCGTCGAAACCCATCTCTATAAGCATGTCGATAAATCGAGCCCCCGCATTGAGGTCTCATTATCACTCTGTCTCCCCTTGCATCCCTTGACCTAGCTGCGAATTTCGGCAAACGCCAAGCTACAGTTCTCTCTCATTCTTTCCGATACCTAAAGCATCTATTATTTCAATTGGTTACAGATATAACCTGCGCTGCCATGGCAACTACCCGTATCTCAATCACAGACCTGCAGATCGGAATGTACGTCTCCTCACTAGACCTTCCTTGGTATCGTTCTCCATTTCTTCACCACTCGTTTCTCGTGGAGCGTTCTTCGCAAATTAACAAATTAGCCCGTGCAGGAGTTCGAATGGTCGTCGTCGATCTTGCCCGTGGGATTGCCCCGAACTCACAGCATGACGCGCCGATACCAGTATCGGCCACAGACCCGACATCACCTGCCCAACCCTCGAAAGCACTCAAACCTTTAGCTCAGTTGAACGAAGAATATGCACAAGCGAAGCTGGCCAAGCAGCAATTGACTCGGGCAGTCCAATCCGTTTTTACGACAATATCCCAAACCGGAACTGTCAATACACAACAAGCCGCCGAAGCCGTTCAAGAAATCACGATCGTCGCAAGAACCCTCACACACTCCTCCCTGTTCATCGCACTGAGCCAGAACCAGGCAGGTGATTCGAAGCTAAGCCAACATGCACTCACGACCTGTACGTTATCGCTTATCCTCGGTCAAGCACTCCAATTCAATCCCCTGGAACTGCAGGAACTCGCGACCGCAGCGCTCCTACACGACGTTGGGCTCTTAGAGATTCGACCTGCCATTCGGCATCGAGCCCACATCATGTCCGACCTTTCACAAGCTAAGAAAGATGAATTCGAGACTCATCCCAGTCGAGGTGTGCTGACGTTGCAGCGACAAGGCGGGTTCGACTCCTCTATTCTTCATCTCATTGCCAATCACCACGCCTACCTCGACGACAGCGGGTACCCCAAAGAGGCGCGCGGGGAGTTTACCTCTGATCGCACTCGCATTCTCATGGTCGTTGACAGGTACGACGAATTGCTCACTGGCTTTGGGGGAACCACTCCGCTGACAGCGCATCAAACCTTCCAACGCCTCTATCATGAAGCACAGACACGCAAACTCGATGAGCGAATCGTATCGACGTTTATTGCCTTGATAGGAATCTACCCAGTCCATAGCCACGTCCGTCTCAACACACAGGAGTTGGCAGTCGTCACAGAACTCAATCAGGCTCAATTGCATCAACCGATCATTACGATCACGCATCAAGCTGTCGGAAAAGAATATCCGGACCCATTTGTCATTAACCTTGCGCATCAAGTCGATGCATCTCATCCGCGGGCGATCGAGACCATCATCTCACTACACAATTGATGGAGGTGTTTCTCGTGACACGTCTCTATTCGTAGCGCAATGCTTCGATGGGATTGAGGCGGGCAGCTTTATTGGCTGGATAGAGACCGAAAAATAAACCCACCGCGACCGAAAAGATAAATGCGATCACAACGGCATCACTCGAAATGATTGTCGGCCAACCGGCAATGATCGTCGTCAGGCGCGCGGCCAGAATCCCGACTAGCACTCCAATGAAACCACCGACGACACCAAGCGTCATCGCTTCAATGAGAAACTGCGTCATAATATGTACCCGCTTAGCCCCAACGGCCATCCTGATACCAATCTCCCTGGTCCGTTCGGTGACAGAGACGAGCAGAATATTCATGATTCCGATGCCACCAACCAGGAGCGAGACCGATGCGATCACCATCAGCATGACCGTTAATGTTTCACTCGTCCCTTCCTGGACCTTTCCCATATCGACCTGTGTGCGTATCGTAAAATCGTCAGGCTGTTCCCCCTGCAACCGATGACGAGCTCGCATCACAGATCGAATGTCCTCTACGGCAGTCTCCAGGTCTTCAGAACGCGCGGTAGATGCCGCTATGGCTCCCACTGATCCCAAAAACTGTGTCCCGAGAACCTTTCGCTCGGCGGTACTATAGGGAATAAACACCACGTCATCCTGGTCCCACCCTTGAGCGCTCTGCCCCTTGGGAGAGAACACTCCAATGACACGAAATGGAACGTTATTAATACGAATGGCCGCACCCACAGGCTCTTCCCCGTGATCAAAGAGATTCTCGACGACCGTCTGGCCAAGAATGGCGACGCGGGCAGCACTGTCCAGATCAGCTTGAGTGAACGCTCCTCCGCTGCTGTAGGACCAGTCTCGAATGGTCAGATAGCTGGGTGACGTTCCATACACCGAGCAGTTCCAATTTTGGCTGCCGTTCACAATCTGCATCGCGCCACGTGTGTACCAACCGGTATCGGTCAACACATGAACCTTTTTCTTTAAATCTACTGCATCACCGACCGTTAACGTCACCGCACCTCCTTGAGCGCCACGTACTCCGCCGACCGTGGTCCCGCTCGGCCAAATGAGGATGACATTCGTCCCCATTGAGGCAATTTGTTTCTGCACCGCTTGCTTTGCCCCTTCACCAATGCTCACCATCGCGATGACTGCAGCAACACCGATGACGATTCCAAGCAACGTCAAACCAGCCCGCAACCGATTTCGTCGGAGAATTCGCAGGGCTGTCACAATCGTCAGCCACGTGAACACCTAGGCCTCCGCCACGTGAATCTTTGCCTTGGTCACGCGGTCACTCTGGATCTGGCCATCCTTGATTACCACTTCTCGCGCAGCACAAGCAGCGACATCATTCTCATGGGTCACTAAGATCACCGTCATACCTTCCTGGTTTAACGCGCTCAGGATATCCATAATTTCTCGGCTGGACTGTGTATCAAGGTTCCCGGTGGGTTCATCCGCTAAGAGCAAGGAGGGCGTGGCCACCAACGCGCGGGCGATCGCCACTCGTTGTTGCTGCCCACCAGAAAGTTGCGTCGGGGAATGCTCTTCGCGACCTCGCAAACCGACACGCTCAAGCGCAGCGGCAGCAAGCGCCCGTTGCTGTCTTAATGGAAGCCCTCGATAAAACAACGGCAGCTGCGCGTTTTCCAACGCACTTGTACGGGGAATGAGATTAAAACTTTGAAAGACAAACCCGATCTGTTGGTTCCGAATCTCCGCCAGTTGATCAGAACGTAGGCTTCCGGTATCAGCTCCGTCGAGCCAGTAATGCCCTTGGCTCGGTTTATCCAGACAACCAAGGATGTTCATCAGTGTGGATTTCCCCGAGCCGCTCGATCCCATGATCGCAACAAATTCACCCTGTTCGATTGTGAGACTCACCCCCCTCAAAGCCTGTACGGTGACGTCTCCAACTCGATACACCTTCCACATATCTTGGCAAACAATCAACGGATTCACGATGACAGCCATCCATAGACACAATCACGCATGACGTCAGTTGGCGAGGACTCACAGGGCACAAACGATGTCCGACTTATCAAACGGTCTCATCGATAACGCGGGCGCTTCTTCGTTCCAAAGCCTGGCGGCAACTCGCCCCCCTTCTCCTCTCCCAATGACTGCTCGATGCCCACGACTACCGGCTCACCTTCCGTCAAGGCTCCAGACAACATTTCCGTGGAGATCCCATCAGAAATTCCAATTTGGACCGGCACAGGCGCAAGACTTCCGTCCTCCATGAGCTTCCAGACAGTTTTCTGCCTCAGTTCTTCTTTGCTCCTAGCCGACGAATGTCCTTCGACGACATTTCCCGCTTGTCCATCAACTTCATGACGATCCCGCTCGCTCTTCGGTGGTGCGAATCGAAGCGCCGCGTTAGGGACCTTCAGAGTCTGATTTTTCTGAGCCACAACGATCGAGACATTAGCTGTCATGCCTGGTTTGAGCCGTAGATCCTTATTGTCAACCCCAACCACCACATTATAGGTCACCACATTTTGGATATTGATCGGCGCGAGGCGCACCTGCCGAATGGTGCCGGTAAAAGACTCACCTGGATAGGCATCCACCGTAAATACAGCGTCTTGCCCCTCGGCCATCCCGCCGATGTCCGATTCACTCACGTTGGTATTGACTTGCATTTTGGTGAGATCCAGAGCAATCAGAAACAGGTTTGGTGTCGCAAAGCTGGCGGCGACTGTTTGTCCGACCTCAACGTTCCGGGCCACCACAATTCCTTCGATAGGTGATCGAATGACGGTATATTTCAATTCCTGATCAGCTACATTCAAGGCCGCCCCTGCCTGTCTGACTTGCGCCTCCGCCACCCGCAATTGTGCCTCTGCGCTCTGGTGATTGGTGAGTGCGACATCGACGTCGTTTTGCGAGACGAACTGCTGAGGCAGCAGCGATTGCACACGGTCAAGTTCACGCTTCCGCTGTGCCAGATCGGCCTTTGATCGAGCAACATTCGAGCGCGCCACTTCCAGATTACTGACGGCCTGTTCTCTGCGCGCCTTAAACGGCTCAGGGTCAATAACAGCAACCGTTTCCCCGGCCTTCACCTGAGAGTTAAAATCTGCATGGAGACTCTTAATCATCCCTGATACTTGGGTCCCCACTTCCACCAGCACAACTGGATTAATTGTTCCTGTCGCACTCACGACTGAAATGATCGAACCACGTTCGATTGCAGCCGTTCGGTAATGAACGGGCACTTTGCGCTCCCCGTTAAAAAACACGTAGCCGCCAATGGCCAACCCGATGGCTAACACACTAATAATTAGAACAATTCGTCGCATAGGTCCTAAGATCTACCCGTAAAAGGCACCTACATCCTATCAAGAAGACTGGTGAGAATCATCTCAGCGTCCACATAAGGGGATGTTGGTGTTTTTTGACTCTGTTTAGCCTAACACGGCCACGGTTGCAGACCAAGAAATGAAAACTCTCAATGAAGGCAAGAATACTTCGACAGGAGGTTTGGAGAGCATTCGCACCGCTAACGTGCTAAGAATCGTTCCAAGAAGGTCGTCGAGACGTGCCCCTTCTGAAAGTCCGGATCATCGAGAATCCGACGGTGAAGCGGAATGGTCGTTTTGATGCCCTCGATGGCGAATTCACTCAGCGCGCGTTTCATCCGCGCCATGGATTCCTGACGGTTGCGACCATGGGTGATGAGTTTAGCAATCATAGAATCATAATAGGGCACGACCGTCGAGCCCGACTCCATCGCGGAGTCAACGCGAACTCCAAACCCTCCAGGTGGGCTGTACTTTGTGATCACACCGGGAGACGGCGTAAACTTCTCAGGGTCTTCTGCGTTAATACGACATTCCAGACTATGGCCCGTGAGTACGACATCTTGCTGACGGATAGAGAGCGGATGGCCCGCCGCAAGACGAATCTGTTCTTTGACAAGATCAATACCCGTCACCATCTCCGTAATAGGGTGCTCAACCTGAATTCTGGTGTTCACTTCCATGAAGTAAAACTTCTGGTCCTTATCGAGGAGAAATTCCACGGTCCCAATGTTTCTATAATGGGCAGCCTTCACGGCCTCCACTGCGACCTTGCCGATTTCTCGGCGCAGTTTGTCATCAATGACCGGAGACGGTGTTTCCTCAACCAGTTTCTGATGCCGCCGTTGAATCGAACAGTCACGCTCTCCCAGGTGGATCACCCGACCATGCTGGTCGGCCATGATTTGCACCTCGATATGCCGGGGCTCCAGAAAATAGCGCTCAAGGTAGACACCATCATTGCCAAAGGTTGACTTAGCCTCCGCCTGAGCAGCTTGGAACGCCCGACCTAAGTCCTCAGCTCTATTGACGACGCGCATGCCCCGTCCGCCCCCTCCGGCCGTTGCCTTAATGATCACCGGAAAGCCGATTTTCACGGCGGCCTGCAATGCGTCCTCTTCGCTCCGCAATTCACCTGGGCTCCCAGGTGTGACCGGCAACCCTCGTTTCGCAACAATCTCGCGCGCTTTGGATTTATCACCCATCAAAGCAATATTTTCAGAGCTCGGGCCAATGAACTTGATGCCGATCGACTCACACACCTCGGCAAAATGAGCGTTCTCAGAAAGAAACCCGTATCCGGGATGGATGGCATCGACGCCTGTGATCTCGGCGGCACTGAGGACATTGGGGATATTCCGGTAGCTTAACGCGGAATCGGCAGGTCCGACACACACTTTTTCGTCGGCTGCTCGCACGTGCAAACTCAGGGCGTCGGCTTCGGAATGAATAGCGACCGTCGCAATGCCAAGTTCCTTGCAAGCTCGGATGACCCGTAGCGCGATTTCTCCGCGATTGGCGATTAACACTTTCTTAAACACGTGCGACTCCGATAGACGGTGCTGATACGGCGTGTCGTGAGAGCAACCTACGAAGCAGCTTTGGGATCGATAAGAAACAGCGGCTGACCATATTCCACGGATTTCGTATTATCAACCAGAACCTTCACGACACGGCCATCCACTTCAGATTCGATCTCATTCATCAGTTTCATCGCTTCAACAATGCACAGCACTTGTCCCTTCTTAACCGTGTCACCCTCTTCAATATACGCATCGGCGTCAGGAGAGGGAGATCGATAGAATGTGCCGACGATGGGAGAGGTGACGGTCACAAATCCTGTCGCACCTTCTAGAGCTGGCATCGTCGCTGATGCGGATTGGGTCGGCTGTTGCGGCGAGGCAGGAGCAGATTCTTGGAGCGAGGCTGTTGTAGGCTTAGCGTGAACTTCGTGACGAACACGGATCCGTATGCCTTGGCGTTCAACCTCGAGCTCTGTCAAATTGTTTCGACGAAGTAAATCGATGAGTTCTTGGATTTGCTTCGTAGAACCCGTCGCAAGCGACGCATCGGGTATCGCTTCTCTCGTGATTTCCGGCATCACAATCCGGCGAGTCTGTATCTTCGCTCGACGACGCTTCACCGAACACGCTCCACATAGGATCTCGTACGCGTGTCAATCCGGATCACGGTTCCAACTTCCAGATATAACGGCACTTTGATCGTGGCTCCGGTTTCAACGACCGCAGGCTTGGTCCCCCCAGACGCCGTGTCTCCCCGCACTCCAGGCTCCGCATCAACCACTTTGAGTTCGACAAAGTTGGGCAACTCTACGGCAATGGGCCGATGCTCGTAGATGAGAATCTTGGCGATCATATTTTCTTTCAGAAGATCCGCATTCTCGCCTAACTGATTTTTTTCAAAGGTCAGTTGCTCATACGTCTCGGTATCCATGAGCGTATAAGACTCTCCGGACGCGTAGAGAAACTGCATGTCACGTTCCTCTAGGTCAGGTTCTTCAAACCGTTCTCCCGATCGAAAGGTTCGATCTAATACGTTTCCTGAAAGATAACTCTTTAATTTGGTACGGACAAACGCCCCACCCTTGCCAGGCTTTACATGTTGAAAGTCGACGATATAAAATGGTTCTCCTTCAACCATCAGCCGGACACCGCTACGAAAATCAACGGTAGAAATCACTCGTCACTCCCTTCGATAACAATACGCACCGTTCTATACTCACCTTCGCAGGGACCAAGATCCGTTCTCTGAGCACCACTGTGGGCACCTGAAAGATTCTTAACCTTTCGCATCAGTAAGCTGCTCATGCAATCCTCTTAGAGCCAGTAGATATCCGCATGGGCCAAAACCAGAGATCTGTGCTAAGGCGACTCCCGATATGTACGAATGACGTCTAAACTCCTCCCGCCGATAAATATTCGATAGATGAACCTCGACGGTGGGCAGATTGACGGCGGCGACAGCATCCCGTATCGCGACACTGGTATGGGTATAGGCCGCCGGATTGATGATGATGCCATGATACCCATTTCGTGCCTCTTGAATCCAGGTCACTAAATCCCCTTCCAGATTTGACTGACGGATGACTAACTCTACCCCTAACTCAGTACCGAGCTTTTGAAGAGAGGCGTCAATCATGGCGAGCGTCGCCGTACCATAGATCGACTCTTCCCGATTACCTAGTAGATTAAGGTTGGGACCATGCAAAACAAGGATACGCAACATGTCGCGTACGATACCTCATGTACATACAGCCACTTCACCGGAGGCGGCATTCTAGCAGTCCCTATTCTAGGGGTCAAACCATTGAAGTCACGAAGAAGTTTTGGAGTGTAGCTCAGAGGAGCTTGGCGAGTCACGACGACGTGCCTGAATCGAGTTGAGCCACTGCTCTAGTCGTATTGTGACTTGAGTTCTGCCGATTGTCTGTGAACCCTGGGTTTCGGTAGGGTATAGAGGATTATCAATGTTTTTTCGGTCTGCCAGATGTCGGGAATTATCATTCGCTTCGTTAGCCTGACCTACCGCGGTGCCCATTGCGGTAGGTCCCGTGTGCTCGTCTTGATCATCATAGGTCCTCGTGCTTATCCCGGCCTGACGGAACTTATCGTCAGACCCTTGCTCTCCTGACACCTCTAGACCACTACGAAGCGACAAGGCCTCTTGGTCTTGTGGGTGAAGAGCTAAAATGGAATTGCAGGAACGGATCGCCGCATCCTTCGCTCCTTGAGCCACATAGAGCTTGGCCAAGGTCCGATGAGCACGCAGATTATCAGGACTCAGTTTGACGGCCTCTTCCAAAATCGCCATTGCCTTAACCGGCTGGTTCATCTGTTCATAGGCACGGCCCAATGCCACCATGGCAGTAATGAAGCCAGGATACGTCTTCAACCCATCTTCAAGGACTCCAGCCGCCTCTTCCCACATTCCAGCTTTACTATATTCTTCCGCCAAAGGAATAAAGGCCTTGGACCCAGGCTCCTTCGCAAAGGCAAGCGCCCAACGGTCAATCTCAGCAGCATTATTTGCTTTCCTAGATCCTGTAGCCATTTTCTCGGTTATTCCACTGGAAATTTGCGCTGCGGCCTGACCAAGCAGAACTCGTGCACCGCCGTGAGGATCTCGTCCGCCAACCGCCGCTTGGACATCAACCCAAAGGCACGTTGTTCGCCCGTAGCCGTAAGAATCACGGCGGCATTGTCATCACTGCCAAATCCACCCTCTGCTTGAGTCACATCGTTGGCCACGATGAGATCCAGGCCTTTGGCCTTCAACTTCTCGTGTGCATGGGACAGAACCTGCTCCGTTTCCGCCGCGAATCCCACCACGATCTGCGATGTTCTGTGCGCGGACAGCATCGTAAGGATGTCGGTGGTCGATTCAAGCTCGAGCGTCATGTCTGCTTTGCCGTATTTTTTCACCTTCTGTTGAGCGACTTCTTTAGGGCGAAAGTCTGCGACGGCGGCTGCCATAATCAAGACCGTACAGGCACGAAAATTCTGGAATAACGTATCCGCCATTTCAGCGGCGGTATTCACACGAATCATCGTGACTCCCGGCGGGGCACTCAGAGACGAGGGACCTGAAACCAGGATGACTTCTGCTCCTCGAGCTCGTGCGGCGTCCGCGATCGCGTACCCCATTTTCCCGGACGAACGATTCGAAAGAAAACGAACAGGATCGATGGGCTCCTGGGTTGGGCCCGCCGAGACCAGAACCACCTGATCGTGCCAATCACATTGTGCAGCGAGCGCCGCATCAACGGCTGCTAAGATCGTAGACTCTCCACACAACCTGCCTTGTGCAACCTGCCCTGAGGCCAGTGGTCCGACTTCTGGTTCAAGCACGACAACACCGCGAGCTCTGAGAGTTTGCACATGTTCAACCACGGTAGGGTGGCTCCACATATCGCCGTCCATTGCAGGCGCGACAATGATAGGGCCTCGGACGCTTAACAGCATCGTGGTCAGCGCATCATCCGCTAGGCCAAGAGCCGCCTTTGCTAGAAAATTTGCTGTTGCCGGGGCGACGAGAAACGCATCGACACGTTCCGGAATCGTCAGATGGGTTATTTCTTCGTGTGCATCAAACAGATCTGTGACCACTCGCGTCCCCGACAGTACTTCAAATGTGAGGGGAGTCACGAACTTCGTCGCAGCCCTGGTCATAACCACGGACACGGTAGCGCCCTCACATCGTAACGCTCGAAGCAAGCCGACTGCTTTATAGGCGGCGATGCTCCCGGTTACACCCAAGGCAATCCGCTTGCCCGACAGACGAGTGCCCACTCGCGTTTCGTCCAATCCTTACTCCTCGGTTGGCGCCGCCACCGGTTGGACCGCGTCATCGACGTACACGCTCAGCTCTTTCTTAATTTCTCGAGCATCCTCTCCCGTCATCATCGCAATGCGCTCGGTTTCTCCCTCTTTCCCACGCTTGGCCTCTTTCATCGCGTCGCGCGCTTCCTTACCAGTGAGGTATTTAGAATATCCCCTCAACACCTCATCGAGAGCAATTGTTGTCTCTTTGGTAAATCGAGAGGATACGGCTTGTTTCGCACCTTGCGTTAAGTGCTTGGCGCGCTGTGATGCGACGATCACTAGGCGATGGCGAGAATCAAATTCATCGGTGGTGTATTGCGGCAACAAGCTCAGCATATCGATCATTATTCACCTTGCCCCTCTGTTATGAAGTGATTGATGGCTCTCGTTCTACTCATTTCGTATCATCGTCGAAAAGGAAACTTTGTTCAAACCAATGCACGTCCAACCGATTAGTTTTGAGCCGTTCGGCCAGAAAAATGCTACGCAGATCATGAAGCGATCGAGTGAGATCATCATTGCAAACAATGTACGAGTACTCCTGGAAATGCCGTATTTCTTCCTTCACCGTCCTCAATCTGCGGGCTATTTCCTCCTGAGAATCCGAGCCACGGCTCTGCAGCCTGGTACGTAGTACATCCATGGACGGAGGGAGAATAAAGATGGAGACCGCATTTTCGAAGCTTTTCTTTATTTGCAGTGCGCCTTGGACATCGATTTCGAGCAACACATCAATTCCCGCTTCCATCTTGCCCATCAACGGTTTCCGTGGAGTTCCATACCAATGGCTGTGGACATGGGCATATTCTAAGAACTCATTCCGTGCAACCATACCCTGAAACGCATGTTCATCCGTAAAAAAGTATTCGCGCCCATGGTCTTCTCCAGGGCGTGGTAGCCTTGTCGTGCAAGACACCGAGTGCCACACCCCCGGAACCGATGCCACGATCTGTTTACACAAGGTCGTCTTTCCCGCTCCAGCAGGAGCCGAAACAATATAGAGAATTCCCCGACGGTCAGACACGTGAGAACTCGTCGTCTGAGTTGAAGAAAGACTACTCGGAGACATCGCCATACTCATTCGACATTCTGCATCTGTTCGCGCAGACGCTCAAGTTCCGCTTTCATTCTGACGACTTCAGCCGTGATCCCCGCGTCATTCGCTTTCGATCCGATCGTGTTGACTTCCCTCCCCAT
>CABVRS010000014.1 GCA_902500745.1 uncultured Nitrospira sp. | reverse complement strand
GCCATAGGGCTTCCCGTGCTTGTTCCTGGAGAATATTACGCTCCCCTCGTTCATCCACGTGTTCTCCCGCCGCTGTTTGAAGCTCGGAACGGTCGGCATCCCACAGCAGTAGTCCGAGCAGTGCATACGCGGCGTCGGTGGATTGGCATTGATCCTGGCACACCTCCTTGAGCGATTTGGATTTGACCAGGGTTTCATAGAAGCCTAAGAACCAGTTATCCCATATTGCATCACTCCATCGCTCTCTCGCCTTCCAGATAGCCCATTCGACATACTCAAGAGGTGAGCAGTTCTCCGGAGGAATTTGCCGTCCGGTGATAGGGACACTGTGGGGATGTCGCTGCCTGAAGAGTGTATAGGCTGCTTCAAATCGAGAAGAGATTTCATTCGAAGTACCCTGACCATTCTTCCCATGCGGTCGCCTGACTTCGAACCGCAAGGAGATCGACGGGTGACCTGAACGGCTGTGAACAGACCTGCGTGGTGGACGCTTCAGGCTTTCAAACCGAGTGGAGTCCACAGGTCGGCGAGTACTGCGCGAGCCTGAGTTAGCCCGATCAACTTTTTTAAGTGTTCTACGTATTTTCATGCCACCATCGCAGCCGCTGTCATATCAAATAAGCCTGACGGGAGCAAGGGTGATAGGCAGCTTTACCCGCAATCGAGCCCATTCCTTCGCATTCCAATAACAGGTGACTCTCGTGTAAGAAGGAGATCCCTGAGGCAAACACGGCTCGGCCCGGAACCACTTATCGTAGTTCCGGGCCGACTCCTCACACGACCAGTAACTCCGACTTAGTAGACGCTCTTGGACCCTGGGCCGACCTGGCTGGGGAACGGATCCAGGATGCTCTTCGGCGCATTGTTCCAGATCACGTCCGCGAGGTTCGACATGCGGCTCACGATCTGCGCCGCCACCCCCCCGGCCGCCCCGAACAACCCGCACCACCCCAACGTCACAAAGCCCCAGTGCAACGGGGCCGAGAACAGCTCATCGACGAACCAGAACGCATGGCCCCACTCATTCAGCCCCACGTTCGGCAGAATGAACATCGGGCCCACCACCGCCGCCAACTACCCCATCATGACACCTGTTCATGCAACATTTCAAATTGATTTCAATGAGTTGCGATCACTCTGGACGTTTTTCATAGTCTGAACTACGCATATTTATTTAACCTGAAAGATGTATTGCCACCTTGGTGTATGCAGTTACATACTCATTTTCATTAGACACTGCATGGTTGGGCCAACAGGTAGGCCACCCAGACTAATTGCGTAACTCTTCTACAACGTAACGAGGTTTTCCAAAACGTCAAGCAAGGTTGACTCCGCAAACCATGCAAGGAGAATCAATTTGAGTCACCCGGTGGTTGAGCAAAAATGTTCCGTCCAGACGATTCCGGTTCATGAATCTAGCAAAGTCCGCTGGACCTTACGGTCAATTTTAAAAGCCCAGTTACCACAGCTCGCATGGGTGGCAGAAACAGACCAATCCAACGGGATCATCACTTTAGTACACGGCCCACGAGTCGAAGTGCATGAATCATTTTTTGTAGAAGGTGTCTGGAATGGGCCTTTTCACCTCGGTGAATTTGGAACAACAGATTGCATGTTTGGTTCAGGGGGCCTCCTGATCGAGAATGCTGTTCGCTTCGTACCTAGCGCCGCCACAACAGATCATCTGTACTACGACCAAGCCGGTGATCGTGTCACCGTCTCCAATTCCTTGCCTTTGTTATTGGCACATACACAAGATCGCTTGGATCCTCATTGCCGGGATTATGCAGCCATCTGTCACTCGATTCTTACCGGCATACATGACTATCGACGAGATATCCCAACAATCAAAGGCAAGATACGCCGATTGATGTATCGAAATCTGGAGGTCTCTCGTGATCAGGTTATCGAACTGGAAAAGCAGATGCCGCCGCAATTCACTACCTTTACACAATACCGTGACTATTTACACGCCCAATACGCACTGATCGCCGCCAATGCACGCGATATGGCACGGACCTGGCCGCTCCAGATCGTTTCCACCCAATCAAGGGGATACGACTCGACGGCAGTGAACTCGTTAGCTCGCGCTTCAGGAATCGACAAAGTGTTCACCGTTCCTACCGCCAAGAGCAAGCGCTCCCTCGCGCATCACGAGGAGAAGGATCTACCGAGTGATGATGGTACAGAAATATGCGCTTCGCTCGGCCTTCCATGCTTCCAAATCAATCGACGCGCATTTACGGAGAACTTCGACCAGGAATATTTGTACTACTGTGCGCTTCATCATAATCAAGATGCAAACCTGATGGATATCGGGAATCAACTCTCAACGGTCAGCGTACTCTTGACCGGCGTCCTTGGAGAGCTGTGGAGACCCAAAGCAGACAAGGTGGAGTGGCCATGTCTGAATCCAGACTTGCGACATGGGGATTTGGGGGGATCGGGCATGGGAGAGTGGAGGCTCGTCGTCGGCTTAATCCATCTGCCGATGCCGTTCATTGGGGCTCGCCGCCGAGCAGACATTGTGGAGATTACAGAGTCTCCTGAGATGAACCCCTGGCGATTGAGGACAAAGTATGATCGTCCCATCGCCCGGCGGATTGCTGAAGAAGCTGGTGTACCGAGACATTTATTCGGTCAGTCCAAACATGGCTCCGTTGTGCTTTTCCCTCTGCCTTCAATCCCATTTGGCAAAACCCTTCGGCGTGAATTCTTTGACTACCTTGTACGTGAAAAGGTCATGAAGCGCTCTACGACGTGGTGGTGGCCTCTTGTTCGCTGGGTAAATTCGATACTGCAAGTAAGCTATTTGCGGCGCGCTTCGGGCATCTACTTCGTGGAGGGTGTTCTATCTAAACTCACCGGAACGAATTTCCGATTCCCACTCTTATGGTTGAAGATACTGGATGGAGCGCTTTATTGCTTTTGCGTTAATCGGACAGCGGATAGGTGCAACGCAGCCTTGCGACTTTCACCCGAAAATCTCGACGGCTTCAATGCGCAGGGCACCAACACTTAAGAGGCTTTCGGGCAATCAATTGGTAACGAAGGAATTTATTCCCTGCGAGCGAAGAATTTCCACATTTCACCGAGCGCTTCTGAGGGGTGTTACCATGCAAAGAGATTCCACTCATATGGGACTTGCAACGAATGGCGCTCTCCTCGGGGACGATGTCACACCATGGAATCCTTTGTCAGCCGATCCAGTAGCCCAGCAGTTCTCAAGTTATGCAGCCTTCCATGATAAGAAGATCATCAGACCGATTGCGCCTGACATGTCGGTCGACGCCGAACTCACCGATGCCCATACCCAACTAAGACATCAGATTTTGGGCCAGTTTTTCCCCTGCACAGGCGCGATCTCCGCATTCAGCCAAAAGAGTTATCGCTTCGGTCTATATCCCGAACTAGCCTCTAACAGTGCCGCACGCGCCGTCTGTCATGACCTGTACGAGTTTTGCCATGAATTCCCAGCCGTCGACGACCATTTCATTACTTTCGTCGCAATGTTCCGCGGACCAGTAATCCAATCGGAACAGCACTTCGAAGATACGCTATGGAGTCAACTGCAAGCCATGCACACTCTTGATTCTAATTTCTTTGCCTGGGATAAGAGCGTCGCTTCTGACCCAACAAGTCATCATTTTTCGTTCAGCATCGGTGGTCGAGCCATGTACGTCATTGGGATGCACCCTGAGTCCTCACGACTGGCACGAACTCGCCCCTATCCAACCATTGTGTTTAACCTGCATGAACAGTTCGACCGCCTACGAGCTCGCGGAAAGTTTGAAACTATGAAACAAACAATCCGAGCACGTGAGATGGCACTCCAGGGGTCAACCAATCCGATGCTGACGAGCTTTGGAGAAAACTCAGAGGCCCGTCAATATTCTGGCCGTGCCGTTCCAGCTGATTGGACTTGCCCCTTTCACCCGTACAATACTGACGCAACATGACCATCTTTCCAATCACTCGCATTCCTCCACAGAGCGGTCGCTCATTCAAGATCAAGCGGGGGCAGATATTGCGAGTCATTGACCCTGTCGGCGAGCAGGTCGCCGACCTGTTTGCGCTCGAAGAGGACGATCGTGATTGCCGTCTATCATCTGGGCGTTCATTAGATTACGCGGGTCGCATTTATCTAACGACGGGTGACGTGCTCTATGCAAACACCAGCAAACCAATGTTCACGATCATCCAAGACACGGTCGGCCTGCACGATTTTCTTCTAACACCCTGCAGCCAGGAAATGTTTGAAATCCTGTACAAGCACAAGGGCCACCATCCAAGTTGTTTCGAAAATCTTTACTTATCGCTAAAAGCGCACGGCGTTTCAGGAGCCGACATCTCCACGACATTTAATATATTTATGAATGTGAAAATTGATTCACGGGGAATACTGACTGTCGGTGTGCCCATATCGAAGGCTGGCGATCACATCGATCTACGAGCCGAAATGGATATGGTGTGTGGCCTAACCGCCTGTTCGGCTGAAGGCTCCAACAATGGTCGCTTCAAACCGATCGACTTCTCGATCCTCGACTAGCAGTCTGCTGAAAAACTCTCTTTTCTGGAGGATGCTTCCGTTTCCTGAGATCGCTAGGCGTTATTTTTTCGAGGGTGAGTGAATTCGCTATGCCGGATCGGGGTGGTTGTGTGTTGTCGGCCGCCACTATCCCCTCTGCGCGAGAAGTTTCGGGATACGGATGAGGTTGTAGCCGATCAGATTGAGCAGAAAGTTGGCCGCGACCCTGGCTAGCCCACGGTGTTTCGTCTTGCGCATGGTGCCGTGCTGCTTGCCCCATCCAAACATACACTCGATCATGTTGCGTTTGCCCTGCGAGATGCGGTAGCCCTTGTGCCGGGTGGTTCGGCCGTCGATGGATGTCTTGCGCACCATTCCGGTCTTCGTGACATAATCGTTGACAGCGATGTGCGGGGTGACGTTCTTCGCCCGCAGGCGCGCCACGTGTTCTGCAACATCGTAGGCCTTGTCCGCGCCAACCGTGATACGTGTATGTCGCGAGGCTCTCTTCCGCAGCAGCATCTTCTCCGCAGCCGCGCGTTCCGCCATGCCGCTGGCCTGCGTGACAAGTCCCGCGATGGCCAGGCCATTCCTGTTTTCCATCGTGGCGTGTCCCATGTAGCCAAGTTTGCTCTCCTTCCCCTCACTCTTGCGATAGAGGCGGCTGTCGGGATCAGTCGTGCTTTCATGCGTGTCGTTCTTGCGCGTCGTGCCATGGAAGTTCTCCCCGTCGCCGGCTTTCGCGTCCTTCGGCTTGAAGCTTTTGTGGCCGGCCCACGCCTCGATCAGCGTGCCGTCGACGGAGAAATGCTCGTCCGATAACAGTGGGATGACGTCTTTGTGCCGCAACAGCCTCTCCATGAAGCGATTGAACACATCGCCGTGCTGCAATCGCTCGCGATTCTTCGTAAATGTCGTGGCGTCCCACACCGCGTCGTCCGGCGAAAGCCCGACGAACCAGCGGTACAGAAGATTATAGTCCAGCTGCTCCATCAGTTGCCGTTCACTCCGTACGCCATACAACACGTGCAGCAGGAGCGCGCTCAGCAACTGTTCCGGCGGAATCGACGGACGCCCGGTCGTTGAATACAGTGTGCGAAAATCGCGGTCGAGATCGCGAAACACCTCCCGCACCAGCTCGCGGATGGTCCGGAGCGGATGACGTGCTGCGACCCGTTGCTCCAGCGAAATATACGAAAATAATTGTCCGGGATCGTCAAATGTTCCTCGCATGAATGACCCTCCGTGCTTCCTGAAAACAGCGAATCATATTCCGCACCACTTTGCGAGGGGTTTTTCAGCAGACTGCTAAAGAGCCAATGATCGTTCACTCTTTCTCGCTTAAGATAGCTCTTTGTATACCCCCCCCACACTAAGTATTTTCACGACCAACCGGAAGCAGCTCGGCCCGGAACCACTTATCGTAGTTCCGGGCCGACTCCTCACACGACCAGTAACTCCGACTTAGTAGACGCTCTTGGACCCTGGGCCGACCTGGCTGGGGAACGGATCCAGGATGCTCTTCGGCGCATTGTTCCAGATCACGTCCGCGAGGTTCGACATGCGGCTCACGATCTGCGCCGCCACACCCCCCGCCGCCCCGAACAACCCGCACCACCCCAACGTCACAAAGCCCCAGTGCAACGGGGCCGAGAACAGCTCATCGACGAACCAGAACGCATGGCCCCACTCATTCAGCCCCACGTTCGGCAGAATGAACATCGGGCCCACCACCGCCGCCACCAACGCAAACGACGTCGCTTGGCTATACAGCGGTAACCGGGTCTGGGCATACAGGTAGCTCGCCACGCCGCAGGTGATGTACAACGGGAACGTCCCGTAGAACGCCACAATGTGGCTCGCGGTGAAGCTCGTGTCCCGGATGATGACCTGATGCCACGCGGCATCCTGCTCCAGGGTGTAGCTCCCCGCGTAGTACACGCCCCAGATGTAGCACACCAACCAGCTCATCCAGTAAAAGTACCGCTTCAGTTCGAGTTTCGGGTCCAGGTTCGCTAGGTTCCGATCCCGCGTCACCCAGATCCACCCGATGGTCACGGCAAAGAACGCGGCATTGGCTAGGATGTTAAACCGCCACAGCCCCATCCAGACCGACTCAAACTCCGGGGTCATCGAATCCAACCCGTGGGAGTACCCAAACGCCCGTTGATACAGGACCCAAAATACACCGATGCCCAGCATGGCCAACCAGCCGATCTTCACCGGCTTCGAGTCATACCACTGCGAAATATCGTACCCACGATCACTTGCCATGGTGTAGCCCTCCTTGATTAAAAAACTCCCCATCACCGGCCCTTACGCCTGCCCAAAGATACGCCAATTCCTCCCTCGCTTGGATTTTGAAAGTTCATATCCGATCAATGCGAGAAGGAGCAGGATGGCCAACGGCCCAATCGATTTTCGCGCAATCTGCGTATAGTCAACTTGCTGAACCCGCAGTATGTAGGATGATGGGCTGAGTCCTTCCGGGGTAATGATCAGCGTATAGAGCCCTTTCGCCAACGTGGTTTCACCTCTGACCACACCGTCCGGGTGGATTGCCGGTGGCCAATACGCGACCGTCTGATCTTCCGCAGTTTCAGTGAGCCCTCGAACCACTCGCACCCCGACTGCTGTGTTCCGTAATCCGGAGTCCACCAGATCCACAACGAGAAACGTTTCGCCCTCACCGGGAATTTCCGTACAGTACTGAGCTTTGGCCTCATTTTGTGGTTGATATGCGTTGAAATGGACGAGACCACCTCCGACTCGTCGAACGCACCCATCCTCCTCGATCGTCACATTGCCATGCGCATAAGCCAACCCAGGCAGGAGAACCGCCAGAAGGGCAACAAGACCGATGATTCGATGGTACGGGATTCTGTTCTGGACTCTCACCATACGACTCATTGATACGGACGCGTATATCGTTCCACTTGCAATACTCACCGCGAGGATGGCCAGAAATATCGTCGTCATCGATTCTCACCCCCTTTCACCCCACCTACATAAGAGCATACCCCCCAAAGATGAAGGATGGATTAGAAGTTCATGAAGAAGTCTTCATGATTCCGGCACCCCTTCCAAGCCTACAAGGCCCGCTCTGGTGTGGAAATGCCAATTTATGGCATGGATAGAGAGGTATGAGCGGGGGGGTCTTGGTCTAACCAGAGATCGCCGTCAGATTGATCGGCTCCGGCTGGCGCAAGTGATGCGAAGTTGAAGAGTCGAGAATCCATCAAGAGGGACGGAGCAACGTTGGCCAGAGCGGCCGCGATGCTATCGGAACAACCCGGCGAGTCTCGCTCCCATGCCTGGAGCATGGCCTTCACCTTCTTTCGCTTCAAATCCTCCTGTGATCCGCACAAATCACAGGGGATGATCGGAAAGGCCCGCAACTCCGCATACCGAGCCAGATCGGTCTCTTTGACAAACGCCAGCGGTCGGATGACGATGTGTCGTCCATCCTTTGAACGCAACTTCGGAGGAATGGCCTTCAGCTTGCCTGTATAAAAAAGATTGAGGAATAACGTTTCGCTGATGTCATCGCGGTGATGTCCTAACGCAATCTTCGTCGCGCCAAGCTCCGTGGCAATTCGATAAAGATGCCCCCGCCGCAACCGTGAGCACAACGAGCACGTCGTCTGTCCCTCGGGGATCAACCGCTTCACGATTGAATACGTATCGCGTGCTTCGATATGGAAAGGAATGCCACGGCTTGTCAGGTACTGAGGAAGCACCTGTTCCGGAAATCCTGGTTGTCGCTGGTCGAGATTGACGGCCACAAGGTCGAACCGAATCGGAGCCCGGCGTTGCAAAATAAGGAGAATATCCAGTAACCCATAGCTGTCCTTACCGCCGGACAAACAGACCATCACCTTGTCTTGGTCTTCAATGAGGCGATAGTCGGCAATGGCCTGCCCCACAAGCCGGCAAAGACGGGTTTGCATCTTCTCTGTGTCTTCGTCTAATTTAAGCGGAGGAGCTGGGCTGATAGAGACAATCATGTCGGGATTGTAGCCGCTTCGGCATAATCCTGTCGACAAGCTAGTTTGGAGAAGCGTGACCGATCGACCCGTGGTGCAATCGATTCTCTTTGTGTGTACCGGCAATGTCTTCCGGAGTATGGCCGCTGAGTATGCGTTACGCGCCCATCTCGGGCCCCAATCTCCTTACCGCGTTGAATCGGCGGGCATCGAAGCCAAGCCGAAAACCATCCACCCCGTCATTTCTAACCGATTGATCAGAAAGGGAATCGACCCATCCGCACATATCCCCCGCCTCTTGACCAAGGACCTGCTTAAGAGGAACGACCTCATTATCGCGATGGGCTTGGGGCATCGTGAGTTCATCCAAAAACGGTTCGGTTTGAAGGTTCCGCTCTTCAATGAAGTGTCGTTCGGCCAAGAAACCCCGATCCTCGACCTGCATGAAGCCATCCCCGACTGGGAACGGGATATCGATGAGGCTCGGGCATATGTCGAGTCTGTCATCGACCATATTTGGGAGGCCGTACCAGAGCTGGTGACGCGGCTCCCTCACTTTTCCAGAACCAAAGCATCATAAAAATCTTTCCGGCAGCCACGCTGGAATGGTTCGTAGACGTTTTACCCTCTCCATCCTCCTCACTTTCTCTTGGAACCGTGTCTCGAACGGGGGCCTTACACCTGCTATAGTTTCTATACACAGCCGATCTTCGAGGATTGGAGGACGTGCTGATCTATGGAACGCACGGTTGTTGACGTTCTCAAGACTCCGGTCATTACCCAGAACGAGCCCGAATGGGCCGCCTGGCCCGATGAAGCATTATTAGATCTCCCCATGTGTGATCTTCATGTGGGGCTCACGGGAGGGTTTCTCGAACAACCCATCGCTGAGTTGACCCATGAACTGGAAAAACGGGGATTAGTGTTTCGTCCCCACTTTTGGCTCTCCAACGAATGGTTCACGCCCGATGGAGTGCCCGGCATTGCCGTCCCCTTCTATCTCGCCCATCCCCGGCTGGCAAAACTCGAACTCACCCAAATGCTAGAAGTCGAAGGCGGGACAAGGGAGTGGTGTTTGCGCATTCTTCGTCACGAAGCCGGTCATGCCATCGAGAACGCATACAAGCTCCGCCGCCGCAAGACACGTCAGGAGATTTTCGGGAAGTCGTCTCAACGATACCCGATGTATTACTCCCCACGTCCCTACAGCAGAAGTTTCGTCCGGCACCTGGACCTGTGGTACGCGCAGAGCCATCCGGACGAGGACTTCGCCGAAACCTTTGCCGTTTGGTTGACTCCAGATTCGTTGTGGGAAGAGCGGTATCGAGGCTGGCCCGTCCTGAAGAAGCTCAAGTATGTCGATGGTGTGATGAAGGATCTTCAAGGGGTGCCGCCCCCCGTCACGACATCCGACGAAGTCGATTCTCTCTCAAGCTTGAAGAAAACCCTGCGCGAACATTATGAACGCAAGCGGAGACACTATGGTATCGACCGGCAATTGCAGTATGACCCGGATTTGAAACGACTCTTTTCCGCCATGCCCAGCCACTCGACCAAGCCGAGCGCCGCTAGTTTCCTCAATCGCTTTCGCCGGGAAGTGCGTCGAAAGGTCGCAAGTTGGACCGGCGAGTACCAGTACACCATCGACCAGGTGTTGGAAGACATGATTACGCGGTGCCGAGAACTGGATCTTCGGGTACCTGTCGCAGAAGAACAGGCTAAGCTGGACTTCACCATTCTCCTGACCGTCCACACCATGAACTTTTTGCGAAGTGGTCGGCATCGGGTGGCCTTATGAGACGACTGCGCGTGCTCGTCCTCATGCACACAGACCTCGTGCCACCTGAAGACGTGACCGGCCAGGACGTGAAAACCGTCGCATGGCGGACCGAGTACGATGTGGTCTCGACTCTCAGGAAGCTCGGCCACGAGGTGTACCCGCTTGGGGTCAAAAGCGATCTCAGCGTGATCCAATCAGCGATTGATCAATGGAAACCGGACATCGCCTTCAACCTCCTCGAAGAATTCGATGGCGTGGCTGTTTATGATCAGCATGTTGTGTCCTACCTCGAACTCTTGCACCTGCCCTACACCGGCTCGAACCCACGCGGACTCATGCTGGCTCGCGACAAAGTGCTGACGAAGAAAGTGCTGGCCTTTCATAGAATTCCCTACCCGGAGTTCATGGAAGTCGCTCAGGGCCGGGCCGTGAAACGGCCCAAATCACTGTCATTCCCATTGATCGTGAAATCGGTGAGTGAAGAAGCCTCGCTCGGGATCTCCCAAGCCTCGATTGTGACAGACGATGAGAAGCTGAGTGAACGCGTGGCTTTCATACACAACAGCGTGGGCAGTGGGGCGCTGATTGAACGGTACATCGAGGGACGCGAGCTCTATGTGGGCCTCATCGGGAATGGACAACTGCAAGTGCTGCCGGTCTGGGAACTCATCATGGACAAGCTGCCGGACGATGCCAAGCGCATTGCGACCGAACGCGTGAAATGGAGCCGGAAGTATCAGACGAAGTACGGCATCACGTCACGAGAAGCCGAGAAGTTGCCGGAAGGCAAGACGCAGGAAATTCAAAGTTTGGCCAAACGCGTCTATCGGGCGCTTGGGCTCAGCGGGTATGCGCGGATCGATATGCGGATGGATGCTGACGGGCACCTCTACGTCCTTGAGGCCAATCCCAACCCGCAGATCGCGGAAGACGAAGATTTCGCTGATTCCGCAAAGAACGTCGGTTACCAATACAAGGACCTGCTACAAGAACTCCTCAACGTCGGGCTTCGCTGGCGCCCCGCAAAAGCCGCGTAGTTTACGGTCAGACCGCTCGCTTGTAGCTACTACGCTTCTTCTTTGTACTTCCCGTCCAGCAGACAACTGACATTCATGTCTCCCATCACATTGATGGCGGTGCGACAGCGATCGAGAAACCAATCCACGGTAAGCAGGACGGGGATATATTCCACAGGCAGTCCAACGGCGGTAAAGACCATGGTCATGGTCACCAAGCCTGCTTCGGGGATACCGGCAGCCCCAACGGAGGCGATGATGCTGGTCAATACCACCATCAACTGTTGCTGGAAGTTGAGATCCATCCCGATCATCTGCGCGATGAAGAGTGCAGCCATCGCTTCGTACAACGCGGTCCCGTCATTATTGAAGTTGGCGCCGACCAACGCCCCCATGCTGGCGGACTGTTCGCGCAGGCCCACACGGTCCTTTAGCGCCGCATAGGTCACGGGCATCGTGGCCGTTGAGCTGGCCGTCGAAAAGGCCATCACCAGAGCATCTCGCCCGCCACGCAGCAGCTCTGTCGGGCGCACCCACGAACCAACGCGAATACGGAGTAGGTAATAGGCCGCCTGAATCGCGAGTGCCAGCAACACGCTCGCCACAAAGATTCCAAGTGCTTTGAACGGTGCGAAGCCCTCCGTTCCCACGATGCTCGCGACAATGCCGAACACGGCAAACGGCACGAGCGCAATGATCCAGTGCAAAATCTTGATCAGCGATTCCAGAAACAGCTCGACGAGATGTCCTACCGTTCCAAGAGGCCGTTCTCGTTCCTTGCGGAGCGCCATGCCAAAGGCCACGGCAATGAAAATGACACCGATCACCTTCCCATCGTCACCCAGCGGACCCAGCAGGCTTTTGGGGACATTCTCAAGAAAGAGGGCGAGCGGGTTCGCAGCCTTCGTGGTTTCATCGTGCGATGGTGGCGGCGTCAGTCCCGCCCCCTCCCCAGGCTGAATCACGTTAGCCACCGTCAGGCCAACCAGGATCGCGACCAATGTGTTCAGCAACAACAGCTTTGGTAACCGCGCCGCAAGTGGCCCGCCGAGCTGCGTCGTCATAAACGTGTGCACAATAGCCGCAAGGATCAGAGCCGGTGCAAGGGCCCCGAGGAGGCGCAACACAAGCTTCCCTGGTACCGCTAGGACAGCGGCATCGCTTCCTAGCACCAGCCCCGCCAGGAGGCCAAGCACCAGCGCAATCACGATGCGCGCATAGAGCGGAATGGCCTGCCATCTCGCGATTAGACCCGTGGATGAAGCAGAGATCGTCGTTTTCTCCGACACATTATCATTCACAGGCTGTCACTCCGGTCTTCCCCGGCCTCTGACGCAGCGCAAATATAAGCCGATGGCAAAATGTTCCGATAGCAATGCCTACCAGGCTGGAGATCGTATCAGATCCAATTCCAGGCTATCGAAACAATGTGGTAGGGCTAGATGAGGTCCTCCACAAGGATACACTCGACTTCTTTGACTCGCCGGAGGCCACGATCGTTACCATAGAAGCGCACGGCTTTGTGTCCGATGGCAGTCGCCAACTGTATGGCGTCGGGCGTGCTGAGACGATAGCGGGCACGCAACTCAGCCGCCCGATCAGCTAGATTCATTGTCAGCGGCACCCACTCGATCTTGGGATATGTGCTGGTCAGGGCATAGATCTTTTGTGCCAATTCCTCTTTGTGATCCCGATACGGCTGAACCAATAATTCCAGCAGTGTCACCGTTGAAGTCACCGCGGCATTCTGCCCCCGCTCGACCAGATCGAACAAGGATGCGCACCAAGCTCCATATCGTGGATGGTCTTCCAGGAAATATATGAAGACGTTTGTATCAAGACCGATGCGTTGGTGTTGAGCAGGCAGGCCTTGGGATAAGGAAACCCCTACCACGACTGACGTTCTCGCTTCAGATAGCCTGTGGGATAGGTTCCCTTCGCAAGTCCCTGTAAGGCTTTGGCATACCGTTTAGGCTTCGGCATGATCAGTGTCAGGTCATCCTTCACAACCACCAGCAATTCATCGCCACCCTTGACGCCCATCGCTTGCCGAGCTTCCTTTGGGATGACAATTTGATTCTTGCTGCTGAGTTTCTGAACAGCCATGGCGCACCTCCCTTACATAGGCTTTACTTTAGCATAGCAAGGTAAAGCGCGGCAATGTTGCCCTGACACACGACCACTGAGACAGCCAATCAGTCATAGATCTCTTGGGGCAACCACGTGTAAGCGCGGGAAATGCAGCACCTCTTTTAATTCTTGTTCGTGCTCCAGCAATGGCAAAGCTAGCCGCAAACAAGTCAACGGTCATGTCAGACCCCAAGCTTGCCAAGGCAGTGGAACGTCGAACCAGGGAAACCAAAGACGATGGCACGCTCATCCCAACCCGTTGCGCGTTCGTACAGTTGCCCTGATTTTGTTGTCGACGCAGTGTCACAGACAGTCGACCATTGACAAGAATACTCGAGTGTTAATGCTGGTAGCATCTATCCTCGCGTTTCCTTATCGAGTACGCATAAAAGAGGAGGATGCCCATGTTCGGACCCATCACCATCCCGTTTGGAGCCAAAATGCTGTTCAATACCGTCACACTCAAGCCCGGCGTCACCTTTGAGGACGTGGAGATGGCCGTTGGAGAACTCTGCACCGTGGTCAAGGGAACCTATGGCGGAGAGAAAGGTGGTTTCATCGCCAGACAAGTGTTCAAGTTCTCTGGCTTCGTCTCGAACGAGGGTTCCCTCTCGGCATCCAGAACTACCGACAACCACTATGTGATCGTCACCTATTGGCGCTCGTTTGATGCACACGAACGCTCCCATGCGGACGACCCCTTCAACAAGAAGTTCGCAAAACTGGCGACTATGTGTTCCGAGACCAAGGAGCTGGGGTACGACATGCTCTGGCAAGGAGCGGCGGAAGATCAGTAACAGAAACCGACACGTGCGCTCATCATGCATTCGGCCAGGATGTTGAACCAAAGAAAGGTGTCGCGATGACTACTTTATCTCAACAGGTGGCGCAATCGGCTTTTTATTATTGATTCCCAACCCATCCTTCTTCAGCCGTCAGATCTCGTTCTCAGCATGCACAGTACAAGATCCGACCCCATTTCATGTACTCTAGCTCTACCTAACAGGCACGAGGATGTTGGATTGCAAGACGCGACTCCATATCCGTCTTCTTGACCTCACCTCTCCGGCACGCCGATGAACCTCGCCACCTTGGGAGCAGGCAGTACAAAGTCAAGAACCGACTCCATTCTTCTCTCGCGAGGCTAAGGCCGAGCGAAAAATAACTCTGCTATACGACCGCTTTACAGCCGACAGATCTCCCTGATATTGCCCTTCAACGCATCCGGCTTCACTTGGTTAAGAAACCTCTCCTGAAAGTCTCCGAGTTCCCTGTCCATTTCTCAGACAATTTGTCTTATCCTTTAGCCGGTCCAAGAACAAATAAATTTGACCTTCAATCCTCTTCATCTCTCTCAACCAGCACCCTCAAGTTTCCCTGTCATCCTTCCTATGTCATAGGTGGAATACGAATATTCCCTCCAGCGTGTTTTAGGCTTTATGCTAGGCTTAAAAACAAGGGATTTGGAAAGGGGGGTGGCAGCATGAAACCACCAGGATATATGAGTGTTTCAAGTAAGAATGGAAGGGGAACAGTACATCAGGCACCAGGTTCCATTGGCGATGCCAACACCATACAGATCTTTCCACCAACCACGGAATATCCGGATGGGTATTGGAGGCAATTCGATTCGAAAGGCAATCCTATAGATCCCTCCACAGGGAAGCAGGGAATAGGGCCTGAAAATCATCTTGTGCCCCTTCCCCCTGGTTTCTTGAAATAAAGAAAAGAAAACTCATGTATGGATTATCACCAGATATTGATTTGACATTTTTGCGCGGGATGGAACTCGCAAAGGTGTGTGTATCACCAGTACAAGTACAGTTCCATTTTCGCCAACTAGGAACTACAAACTCGGATACGGGCATCTCTGCCGAGATAGGCTACACGCATCGCCACAACGGCGAGGAAGATGAATGGAGTTTTGAGAGACATATGCCTATATCTGCCTCATGCAGCGTGCTGTTACTCATAGGAGCATTCGTTGTGGGCGTCAAAGGAGAATCTGACGGCACCTTAGAGATCGAGTTTAGCAATGGGGACTCGCTGACCTTCCTTGATGAAACCACAATGTACGAGGCCTACCACATCTGGCATGGAAACGACCCACTTATTGTCGTTTGATTAGCACTGGAGAGGTGGCATGCACTGCGCGTCAAATCATACAGACTTATCGTTCTTGAACGGAAGGGATTTAGATAGCATTTGCTTTGAACGTAACCAGCTTCACCTTCAATTTAATGCCCCACTCTCGAATCTCAAAGGAACTGGAATATGTGTCCACTTCAAAGTGATTCATCATGCGAAGCATGACGTAATCGAATGGGATTGCAATAGGCCGTTGAATGACTCTTGTAGTCTGCTCCTATTGCTTCGCAAGACTGTCATTCGTGCTGCCGGAATGCCAGATGGAAGCCTCAAATTGGAGTTCTCGAACGGAGAAATCGTCACTATCCCAGTCGGTAACCAGAAAGAAGAGTCGTATCGAATCTGGGATGGCGATAGGGTCTTTGAGGTTTAGGGAATGTCCTGCCTGTATGTCCGCAATGGCGGAGAGTAATGCGGAACGAGACAGGGACATTCTACATTCCTTGTCGCCTGACGAACTAACCAGGGTGTGAGTTTGCCACGCACGGCGGGAGCCGCAGTCAGGGGCTACTGCTATCACATCATCTATCGTGGTAATAGCCGTGCTATTAGGATCGTTGTTCGATGAATCCGGCGAGCCCTTGCATGCCTGACTACAGTATGTAGGGAACGGCGCTTGGCACCACCTCTTACACTGAGCGTTAGGGAGATTCGGTTTATGGCTAGCATGTTCCCTATGAGAATATTCACTGGCGGGCTTTGCTCAATCGTTGTCCTTGGTATTCTGGTTGTTTCCGGCTGCTCAGCGAGTTCAAAGAAGGATCCGGAGGCAATCTACCGCGACGCGGTGTTGCTCGCCAATACTGGTCGATATGAAGAGGCTGCTCACATGTGGAAGAAAGCCGCCGAACTTGGACACCGCAAGGCGATGAGCGACTTGGGTGCGTTATACAGCAACGGTCTCGGAGTGACTGAAGATTGGGAGGAGGCCGTCAAATGGTGGACCAAGGCGGTTCAGGCTGGCGATTCGGAATCTATCTACAATGTTGGCATCTACCACTACAAGCAAGGCAAATTCAGCCAGGCGTTTTTGTGGTTTCATGAAGCGGCCACTCGAGGGATTGCCACAGGAATGATGCGCGTAGGATCGATGCACATGAGAGGCGAGGGTGTGCCTGAGGACAGGGAAGAAGGGTTGCGTTGGGTTCGCGCCGCTGCCAAGGCTGGTCTTCCTGCCGCACAAACTGTACTGGATCTGCATGAACGCGACGGTCAGGCTCTCAAAGACTCGGACATGCCGTACGTCATTTCGGTTGATACATGGCGACGGCTCTTGCCCCATGTGTTGGACGGCAACACGCAAGCAGCATTGAGCCTCTTTACCAACGTTTCAATTGATCATGCTTGCGGAGACACGGCCATCACCACACATAGTCCTTCGCTTGCAGCACAACAACTCGGCTCCTTACTCCAATGCTCTGCCGGGGCCGTCGCGAGCAAAGACCTGCCGCCCAACAAAGAACGTTTACGCGCAGCGACTGTTGGAATTCTTCTTCAGAGATACGGCCTTGAGTTATGGAAGCCACAACTCTGGACCGATGAGGCCGGGAAGAAGGTGTCGGCCCTTAGCTCGAACTACGACAAGGCAGCAGCGATCCGACACAACCTAGCAACAAACCACTGGGCGGCTATCTTCACCACTTCGTATCAGAACCTCCTGCAAGCTGCACAAGGAAGCAACGCCCCTGTCCCAGACTATTATGCGAAGGGTTTGTAACATCACCCTGATACCACTCCCCTTACTACCCACGGCTCGGCCTCATCGAGCATGCTGTAATTGGTCGGATAACGGAGACGGAGTATGACAATACTGCCCAACCCTGCGCTGCAACGAACCTTGCCTCACTGATCAGTGGAGTGAATCAAGAAGCATCACAACTGGCTCATTTTGTGCTCAAGCCCACCTCATCCCACTCCATTTCAGCCAACTCCAGCCAAAGTTCGGCTGTTCTCCGGCCTATCCGATAGGGTCTGGCCTGAGTATTGACTTATTTCCCGCAAGAGCCGACTCACGCCGCCGGGCGAACTTTGATGATTAGACGAACTGTCGCACCAAACCGAGTCCGCATGTCGATAAGCGAAAACAAATTTCAGTCAGATATCGGATATTAAGGGGTCGGAAGTCTTTCTAATTGGCGGGCGCATTCCACCCCTACTCCCTCGGCATACCGCTCGTCATGATCAGACAAATCGGTCACGTTCCTCTTGAGTCGGGACTCGACAAGTAGCCGTTCGGCCCATCCATTGATACCGGTGACGTGCCACAAAATCATAAACCACATCGCGGAGAGGAGCCGGCACCAACACACAGACGTAATACAGGGGCCACCATCGGGAGAGCTGTCGGATCACCTTTAACACCGCAGTGGACTTGATATAGACATGGCCCCCTTCCAACAAGAGGAAGGTCTGATAGTCAGTCGTGGATAAGCTGAGATCACGGAGGATGCGTTGCGCCGGTTCGGACTGGAGTGTCCCAAACTTGAACTGCCCGGCTGGATCATGGGCAATCGCAAAACTTACCCAGGCATTGCACCAGTTGCAGACCCCGTCGAAGAGAATCAGCCGTTCATACTTGGTCCATTCATGCACGGAGGGATCAAGCTGGTCATTCATCAACCGCCTCGCGTAGGACCTCATGGCCGCTGACAGGAATTGAATACGAAACTATACCACTCTCATCAATAGTAGATACGCAACTGAACGGTGTACAGGGAAACTCGACCCAAGCGCTGAGGGCTGAGTGAGGAATCGGTCTGATGAGGTGGCCACGTCGTTAGGAAGAGCCTGGCGGACGGGGTTCTGTCCGAAGATCTCTCAATCTTCCGGCATCCGATCCACCACACGATCCCACTCCTTAATAGCGGGTTTCACATGGTGATCGAGATGGGTAAGCGCCCCGTAGAGTCGGCCTTCGTACTCATCACGCTTTGAATCGGTAGGCGACAAGGTTTTCAGGAGTGCTACAAGACCCAGGATCTCCTCCGATGTCTCCATGATTTCATCGAAATGATTGTTTAGCAACGAGCTCGAAGGCGTCAGGAAAGACTGCTTCTCGGTGAACGCAGCTGACCTCGTTTTCTTAATCATGGCGTTTCCCCTTTTTCAACCGTCGCTCGAGATTTGCAACGGTTTGGTCCCATGCTCTGATCTCAACTTCCCAGTGCTTGATAAGCCTCCGATCAGGATGCACACCCTGTAGCTCAAGGGCAATCTTGATCCGATGATCCGTAATCCTCCCTCTCAGACTTTCGAGGCGGATTCGTAACTTTTTGTTACGCCCCATAGCTTCCTATGACTACAACCGTACCGCCAATAACAATATGCTGTCAATGAAGTGGATGTGTCCGCCGATGGCAGCCAACCCACCTTTACAAGGATAACAATTACCGTTTCTTCTAAGGTCCACCTGCCTTCGTCGTACGCCAGGCGATTATGACAGCGCTGAGGAGCATGAGCGAGGCGAGGATAAACGGTGCGCCGGGAAGATCCAGGGAAATGCCGAGGGGTGAGGGCTGAAGATTAAGAGAGGAATTGGACCGGATGAAGAAGGCGAAGGTCTGTGTGAAGAGGGTCGGCCCGATGAGGCCGGTCACGCCATTGATACTGGCGATGGCACCCTGCAGCTGACCCTGCTCTGCTCTGCTGACGCGGCGTGTCATGAGCGATTGATTCGCGGGGCCGACCAGTCCCCAAAAGGCCATCGCAGGAATGCCGAGGCAGAAGATCCACCCTTCCGGCGCGAGACCATAGACGAAAAAACCGACCGATCCGCAGAGCAGGCCGATCAGCACTGTCTTCCGTTCGCCAAGCCGATTGGTGATCGGACCGATCAATCCCCCTTGCACGATCATCGCAGCCAGTCCGACGCCCGCCATCATCATCCCCACGCTGGCCGGTCCCCATCCGTAGCGATAGCCCATATACAGCACCGAGACACTCGGAAGCACGGCATGGGCGAGATACCCAAAGAACGCCACGGACGCGAGGCCGAGGAGTTCATGGTGGGAACGCAGCAATACGAGAGAACCGACCGGGTTGGCCCGCCTCCAGGCGAAGGGGGTCCGTTTGTCGGGCGGCAAGGATTCGGGAAGCACGAAGAACCCGTAACAGGCGTTCAGGAGGCTGAGCCCTGCCGCGCCCCAGAAGGGCAGTCTGGGATCGATCGCGCCGAGCCAGCCACCTAAGGCCGGACCGAAAATGAAGCCGAGCCCGAAGACCATGCCGATCTTGCCGAATGCCGCCGCTCGCTGCTCCGGCGGCGTCACGTCGCTAATATACGCGCCGGCAGTGCTGAAACTTGATGAGGCCATCCCGGAGATGACACGTCCCGCCACGAGCCAGGCGACATTCGGTGCGAGCGCCATGACGATGTAGTCGAGACCCAAGCCCAGATTAGACAGCAGCACGACCGGCCGCCGGCCGAATCGATCAGACAACGCGCCCTGGATCGGCGAACAGAAGAACTGCATGAAGGCCCAGGCCGTCCCCATCAACCCATAGAGCACTGCTGCCTGCGCCGTATCGCCGGAGAAGAATTCCTCGACGAGTTTCGGCAATACCGGAATGATGATGCCGAACGACAACATATCGAGCAAAACAGTGACGAGAATGAACAGCATTGCTGCTCGGCGCGGCTCAATCGTGGTAGGCGGATAGCGATTCACCGCCGCATCCTAGCAGACTTTGCCCCATGCAGCGTTTCATCGAGTGAATGACGATACTGGACTCATCCATGACAGGCTGAAAAAATGATTGAACCGATGGATCATTATGCCTCCTCTTGCCATAATCTGTTCATGTATGATGAGATCCTGTTGTTTCCTCTTCTTCGATTCCGAACAGATGGCTCCATGAATTCTCACCAAGGAGGGATCCCATGACGACCTCTACAATTGAAACTCCAATGCATGAGCAAGTGAGAACCTTTGTGGGCGCGCCTCGCAAGATGTTGATTGGTGGCCAGTGGGTCGCGGCATCTTCCGACAAGACTTTCCCGACGTACAATCCTGCGACAGGCGATGTGCTGGCTCATGTTGCGGAGGGCACGAAGCCGGACGTGGACCGAGCGGTCTCCGCTGCCCACAAGGCATTCGAGAATGGCCCGTGGCGTAAACTCAAGGCCTCGGAACGTGGACGGCTTATCTGGAAGCTCGCCGACCTGCTTGAGTCGCATCTCGAAGAATTTGCCCAACTGGAGTCGCTCGATAACGGGAAACCGGTCGGTGTAGCCAGGGCAGCGGACGTGCCGTTGGCCATCGACCTCTTTCGGTACATGGCCGGTTGGGCCACCAAGATCGAAGGCAACACCATCCCCATCTCAGTGCCCTACACGCCCGACGCCCAGTATCTCGCCTACACGTTACGCGAGCCCGTGGGTGTGGTTGCACAGATCATCCCATGAAACTTTCCACTCCTCATGGGGGCCTGGAAGCTGGGCCCGGCCCTCGCGGCAGGCTGCACCGTCATATTGAAACCCGCCGAGCAGACACCGCTCTCAGCATTGCGACTTGGCGAGCTCATCTGCGAAGCGGGCTTCCCCGATGGAGTAGTTAACATCGTCCCCGGCTACGGAGAAACCGCCGGTGCAGCATTGGCAGCACATCCTGATGTCGACAAGGTCGCCTTTACCGGTTCCACTGAGGTCGGGAAGCTTATTCTTGGCGCCGCTGCCGGGAATCTCAAAAAAGTGTCGCTTGAGCTCGGGGGGAAGTCGCCCAATATTGTCTGCAAAGATGCCGATGTTCAAGCCAGCATTCCCGGTGTATCCAGTGCGATCTTTTTCAACCAAGGGCAGTGCTGCTGTGCAGGCTCCCGCCTCTTCGTGGAAAAGGGGATTTTCGATAAGGTGGTGGCGGGGGTGGCCGAGGATGCAAAGAAAATCAAGGTGGGACCTGGTATGGGTCTCGATACCCAGATGGGGCCTCTCGTATCAGATGAGCAGCAGCGTCGAGTGCTCAGCTATCTGGAGTCCGGGTTTTCGGAAGGCGCGAAGGCCGTGGTGGGCGGAAAGAAATTCGGCAGCAAAGGGTACTTCGTGGAGCCGACCGTCCTGGTCGACACCACAGAAAAGATGAAGGTCATGCAGGAGGAAATCTTCGGGCCAGTGGTTTGTGCGGTGCCATTCAAGGACATCGATGAGGTGCTGCCAGTCGCCAATGACTCCATTTACGGCCTCGCCGCTGCCGTCTGGACCCGAGATGTCGGCAAAGCCCACCGCATTGCTGCTCAGCTGCGAGCGGGATCGGTGTGGATTAACTGTTACAATATTTTTGATGCCGCGCTGCCTTTTGGCGGATATAAACAATCCGGATGGGGCCGTGAAATGGGCCATGATGCGCTGGAACTCTACACTGAAGTGAAAGCTGTCACCGTTCGTCTATGAACGATTTGTAGACGGTCCAATGGGTTACCTGAATCTTCTCTCAGAAGAGTTTTGCCGTCACTCCGAGAAATGGCAGCAGGTAATTGACTCCACCGTTCGGGCTATCGGTGCCGGCATTGGAGATGTGACTGAAGCGGACGCCCACATTGAGGGCCCATTGAGTGGTCAGGTCACAGTTCACACCCGTCCCGCCCCAGACGAGAAAATTGAAATCCGATCCTTGCTCGGGAACCCGGCTGTCAAAATTCGTCCAGAGAGGGCCACCACCGCCTTCGACATAAGGCTTCAGTCGACCGAATGAGGTAAACGTATACATCAGTTTCGGTGTGAATCCGATGCCGTATGCGCTGGTCGGCTCCGCAATCCCCAAGAAGGCCGCTTCAACCCCCAGAGCGACTGAGCCACTCCACCACGCATGCCCAATTGGATCAGTCAACGCGATCTGCCACGATGGATGCACGGCCACTCCGTTCAGCTTGGACGATTGCGTATCCATCACTCTCACCGGCAACATTCCGCCGACGATGACGCCGACTGTCTGCCTGCCAACCCATGTCGAAGCGGTCTCCTCTGCCATGCCTGGCGACAACCAGGCCAAACTCGTGCAGATGAGCACCATGGCGCACACGTGGCTCATGCGCATCATGAGTCCCACATGTGTACTAACGCAGGTGGTGCTTCAATGAAGGGGGAAGGCATGCGGTAGTATACACACCTACGTGTACTGAAAAACGCTTTTATCAGCCTGGTGGTTCACGCAGGACGGGTCAGAGGATTTTGATAGCCGGGAAGTGCACAAGTAAAAGGAGCTGGAACTCGTTACCCTGCTTCGCGATAGCCACACTCTTCATTGCGGCATTGCACGCTCCGTCCATCCTGCTTACTAACTTTTTCCACCAGGAATGGGGCCTGGCAGGTGGGACAGACTTTTGGCACCGGGCGATCCCAGAGTGCATATTCGCACTTGGGATACTTACTGCAAGCAAAAAATGAGCGGCCCTTCTTGGTCCGCTTCTGCACCAGATCACCACCACAGTCCGGCTGAGGACACTTCACGCCCAAAGCCAACGGCTTAGTGGTCTTACACTGCGGATAGGCGGAACAGGCGATAAACTTGCCGAAGCGACCGGTTTTCACCACCATTGGGCTGCTGCATTTATCACAAACCTGATCGGTGGTGACGTCCTCTTTGGGCACGATTTTGATCGTGCCGTCCGGCAGCTTCTCGAAGTTTTGGGTATTCTTGCAGGGAGGATCATCTTTGTACGCTGGGCAGGCGAGGAATTTCCCGTTTCGTCCCCACTTGATCTCCAACATCCGGCCGCACTTCTCGCAGGGAATGTCGGTCGGTGGTTCGACCGTATCTTTTGGCCCAGGAATCGTCTTCGCCCGTTCCATTTCTCTGGTGAACGGCGTATAGAAATCGCGCACCGCCGTGACCCACTGCTTGTTGCCCTCTTCTACTTCGTCCAGTTGCTCTTCCAGCTGTGACGTGAAATCCACATTAATAAGCTCTGGGAACCCCTTCATGAGGAAATCGTTGACGGTTTTTCCTGTTTCAGTCGGCACCAACCGTCCTTCGGTCTTCTCGACGTACTTACGGTCCTGGATCGTTGAAATAATGGCGGCATACGTCGACGGCCGCCCGATGCCTTTCTCCTCCAACTCCTTGATCAAGAGCGCTTCGTTATATCGCGGCGGAGGCTGCGTGAAATGTTGCTTGGACAACATCCCTGGTACTGTCTGGCCCTCCTGCTCGATCAACCGTAACTGTTCGCCTTCAGACAATGCCGGCAACTGACGCTCGTCGTCGTCCGCTTCCTGGTCGGCCTTCGGTTTCTGCGACGGCAATTCCTTATCGACCCCTTCCATGTACACAATCGTATGACCAGGGAACTTCACGACGGTCCCGGTCGAGCGAAAAATATAGCGCTCTTTCGTGCCAACCGGTGCTGAATCGATTCGCGTGACATCCAAAACAGCCGGCACCATCTGCGAAGCAATGAATCGATTCCAAATCAACTTATAGAGATTGTATTGATCGTGATCCAGGTATTGACGGATCGAGTCAGGATCGCGAGCCGCCGAAGTCGGTCGGATCGCCTCGTGAGCCTCCTGCGCGGCTTTTGATGTCTTGTAGACATTCGGCGTGCCCGGGAGATAGTTCGCACCGAAGCGTGACTGAATCACCTCACGCGCATCGGCCGTCGCCTCGTTTGAGATCCGAGGCGAGTCGGTTCTCATATAGGTGATCAGACCGGTCGCCCCTTCGGCTCCGATTTCGATCCCTTCGTAGAGCTGTTGCGCAAGCGTCATCGTTTTCTTCGGCGAAAAATGCAGTTTCCTTGCAGCTTCCTGCTGGAGGCGGCTGGTGATGAACGGCGCCACAGGGTTCCGCTTTTTCTCTCGCCGCTCAATCGACTGCACGACAAACGGCTTTCCCTGAATATCGGCGACGACTCGACCGGCCTGCTCCCCGTTCTCAATCGACGCCTCTTCACCGTTGATGCTGTGAAGCTTCGCGTCAAACGGCGGTGGATTCGTTCCAGCCAGGAGCGCCGTAATCGACCAGTACTCTTCAGCCCGGAATGCCTCCCGTTCCGCTTCTCGTTCACAAATCAGCCGCATGGCCACCGACTGCACACGTCCCATGCTGAGTCCGCGACGGACCTTGTTCCAGAGCAACTGGCTCCCTTGATAACCGACGATGCGATCCAGGATGCGACGGGCCTGCTGGGCATTGACCAGCTTCATGTCGATCTCACCGGGCGATTGGAGCGCCCGCTTGATCGCGGACTCCGTGATCTCGTTGAACAAGACCCGAAAGATCTTGCTGTCCTTCTTTTTCTTCTTCGATTTTCCGAGCAGTTCTTGTTCGAGATGCCAGGCAATCGCTTCCCCTTCACGATCGGGGTCCGGCGCCAGGAATATCTTGTCTGCCGCTTCCGCTTTCTTCTTGATCTCAGCCAGGACCTTCGATTTCCCTTTGATCGTGACATACTGTGGTTCGAAATCGTTTTCGAGGTCGACGCCTAACTTGCTCGTGGGTAAATCCTTGATATGACCGACCGATGCCATCACGGTATAGCCACGACCTAGATACTTGGTGATGGTTCTGGCCTTCGTCGGCGACTCAACAATGATCAGCGATTTTCCCATGAGTTCTCCGTCTCGCTCCTGATAAGTCTACCATCCGTACCAAATCTTGAAGATTCGTGCAACTAGAATGGCAGTCGGCGACAATCGTCAAGAGATGAGGAACCATACATACTTTCACGAACATGGATTCGATTGCGCACCGAATCTATGGTGAGAGAACTCCTCAATGCAACCTGACTTGACGTTTGTAAAGGACTTCGGACATTCGGTTACAGGCGAATGTATTGTTGCCCCGGCAGTTGACGAATTCGACCGTTCAGTTCCAACGACAGGAGAATTGCCGACACCTGCGCAGCACTCAACCCCGTGCGCTCGATCACGGAATCGATCGATTGCGCTTCATACGAGAGTGCCTCGTAGACCAACAGATCTTCCTGCCTGAGCGGCGCCTTCGTGTCGAGCGGTGCGGCATCAAGTGTCATCCGGGCCCGTTGACGGGCATCGATTTGAGGAACAATCTCATCGAGCACATCTTGTGCTCCCTCGACAAGCTTGGCCCCCTCCTTGATGAGGCGGTTCGAACCTCGACAGGCTTCCTCCTTGATGGATCCTGGGACGGCGAACACTTCGCGGCCTTGTTCTAAGGCAAGCTTGGCCGTAATAAGCGAGCCGCTGTTGATGGCGGCTTCGCTCACCAGTACACCCAACGAAAGGCCGCTGATGATCCGATTCCTCCGTGGAAAGTGATGACTGTGCGGCGCCGCACCGATCGTCAGCTCCGAGATGACGGCACCATGCGACTCGATGCTTCGACGCAGAGCCTGATGTTCAGACGGGTAGGTTCGGTCGATGCCGCACCCCAACACGGCGATCGTACGCCCCTGTGCCGCCAACGCCCCTCGGTGCGCAGCCGCATCGATCCCCCGTGCTAACCCGCTGATGATCGTGACCCCACGCTCTGAGAGATCTTTGGCAATTTCTTCGGTGAGAATCCTACCGGGAGCGGTCGCTCGGCGCCCACCCACAATGGCCACGGCGACATCATCCTGTGGGGTTAGCGTCCCACTTATATACAACAGCGGCGGTGGATCAGGAATGGTTTTGAGCCGAGATGGATAGGAGGGCTCGAACACGGTCAGCGTTCGGATATTGAGGCAGTTGACGATCTTCACTTGGCGATCAATCTGCCGACAGGTACTGATATCGGGCCCTCGCCGTACGGATTCAGCCAATTCCACGCTGCACCCGACGCGAATGAATTCATCCGTAGTCGCTGCAAGCGCGGCGTCAGCCGAACCAAACGCCTGTATCAGCTTCAGAAGCGTACGATCTCCGACGCCGTCAATGGCTTGGAGCGTGAGCCACGCAGTCAATGATGCTTCATCCATCTGGATCTCACTGAACTGATAGGGAGATTCGCCTCAACAGGAAGGGAAGACCGCACCAACCACTCTCCTGGCTGGCCATGACGGCTGGTGCGACACAATCCTAGAGCACGACCAGATCGTACTGCTCAAGATGTAACTGATTATCCGGGGTGATAATGATTTTGGCCGAACAATCCCGTTCCAGCACTTCTATGCTATTGCGTTCTTCATCTTGCAGCAATTCAGCCACCGTCGGATGGGCTCCCACAATGATCCGCTGCTGATCTGACGCGGGTTCAATCCGCCGGATCTCGCGAAAGATTTCGTACGCCACGGTTGTCGGAGACTTCGTGTATCCGCGTCCTTCGCAGTAGCGACACGGCTCTGATAGTGAGCGCAAGAGGTCCTCTCGAACCCGCTCGCGAGAAATCTCGATCAAGCCAAGATCCGAGATTCTGGAAATCCTCGTTCGGGCCTTGTCTGACGCCATGGCATCCACCAGCGCATGGTAGACACGATCTCGATTCTTTTCCCGCTCCATATCGATAAAATCGACGATAATAATGCCGCCGATTCCACGCAATTTGAGCTGATAGGCGACTTCTTTCGCCGCTTCGAGATTATTGCGCACGATGGTTTCTTCTTGATCGCGCTTCCCGACGAAGCGTCCGGTATTCACGTCGATCACCGTCATGGCCTCGGTGTGATCGATGACTAGATAGCCACCTGATTTCAGCCACACCTTCCGGCTCATGGCGCGCACGATTTCCTGTTCGACTCCCAAATGATCGAACAACGGCTCTTCCTTGTCGTAGAAATGAATCCGTGCCGTTTGCTCGGGAGAAAAGCGCTGCACAAACCCCCGAATGGCCTCGTATTCCTCCCGCGAATCGATCCAGAGTCGATCAACTTTTTTCCCGAACAAGTCCCTCACGACCCGGAAACTGAGGCTTAAGTCCGAATGCAACAACGCAGGAGCGGGTAATTGTTCCCGTTTCGTCAACACGTCCTGCCACAGCACGTGCAGAAAATCGACGTCGGATTTGAGTTCGTCCTCCTTCACCCCTTCGCTGACGGTCCGCACGATATAGCCATAGCCCTGGCGTCGAACTCGGCGCATGATCTCCTTCAACCGGGCCCGCTCTTCATCGCGCGGAATACGCCGCGACACTCCGATATGGTCGACGTTCGGCATAAAAACAAGGTAGCGTCCAGGCAGCGAGACATAGGTCGTGACTCGTGATCCCTTCGTGCCGATCGGCCCCTTCGAGATCTGTACCATCAGCTCTTGGCCTTCACTTAGAAGCTGTTCGATAGGTTTGGCGCTCTGACGCTTGGGCCTGAGCATGTCCGAATCTTTTTCATCTTCTTCGTCTTCAACCAACATGTCGCTAGGGTCTGTATCCTCTAAGAGGTCCGAGACGTGCATGAACGCCGCTTTTTCCAGACCGATATCGACAAAGGCGGCCTGCATCCCCGGCAGCACCTTGGCGACTCGCCCCTTATAAATATTTCCGACAAAATCCTTATGCTTGGCGCGGTCTCCGAACAGATCGGTGACCACCCCGCCATCGAGGACCGCCACGCGCGTTTCCTCGCGCGCGACTGTGATCGCAATCTCAACTCCCATACTGACTCCTTTGATCTGAAAACCGCCGGGAGACCGGGAGAGCGATGGACGCAAGCCCCTGCTCAGGTCCGACGTTCACTCCACCCGTGCCTTTCGTCGGCTCTCGGTAGTATATGCTCCGACAGGCAGATACGCACCGCTCCGCCTTGTCGGTGTTCACTCAATAAAACAGGCTCAATCGCTTTCGTTTGACATTCAAGAGTAAGCCCAATGATGCCATGGTCATGATGGTGGCGCTCCCACCGTAACTCACTAATGGTAAGGGTATGCCGACGATCGGAAACATTCCAGCCGTCATACCGATATTGATCACGACACAGAAACAGAGCATGGCCACGATTCCCGCAGCCAGCAGCGCCCCCAGCTGATCCTTCGCTTTGGATGCGATCTCCAACGAAAGCCAGATTAATCCGACAAACAACCCCAGGAGGACCAAGACGCCAAGGAATCCCCATTCTTCGGCAAAGACGGCAAAGACGAAATCGGTATGCCCTTCCGGTAAAAACTTGAGCTGGCTCTGCGTCCCGCCATAGAGCCCCTTGCCTAAGAGCTGACCGGACCCGATGGCAATCCTTGACTGCAGAGCGTGATAACCTTTCCCGCCTGGGTCATAGCCTGGGTCGACGAACGCCATAATGCGCTGTCGCTGGTAATCATGCAAGGACCCCCATACTCCCTCCCAGGCAAAAGGGAAGAGCATGATCCCAAATAATAGAATAAATCCAATCGCTTGCGAGCGAACACCGACCATCAGAAGCATAGCTGCATAGATTGCGACAAAGCTCAGTCCGCTCCCTAGATCCGGTTGTCGTAGGATAAGGAGAAGGCCAGGCAACACCAAGAGTCCCGGTACGATGACCCGCTGCAACCATCCCACACGAGGAGCCTTCGAATAATAGTGCGCCAAGACCATGATGAGAATGAGCTTGGCAAACTCAGAGGGCTGAAAACCGAACGGCCCCAATGCGACCCACCGTTGTGCCCCTTTGCTCGTTCGCCCTTCGAAGAGGACAAAGACCAACATCAACAGGATAAAGACGTAAGCTGGATACGCGAACCGGGCAAGCTGATGGTAGTCCGACGCCCACATGACAAGGAAGGCGGCTGCCCCCAATCCAATCCACATCAACTGCTTGAGATAATAGGGAGTGAGCCCATTGTGCTGCCCCTGCGTCACGCTATAGATAGACAATACGCCGATCGCCAGAATAGCCACAATCAGGCTGACATAGCGAATGTCGAAGCTGTCGAGACCGCGATGCTCAGTCAATCGCTCAATCATGACTCTGTCAAGAAACGCTCATCATGCCGACTCACAGCAGGCAAACCCGATGTGACGACGGGAGACTGTGAAGCCAGTTTCATATACGCTTCAATGACTTCTTTCGCGAGCGGCGCCGCCGCCGCCCCACCATGCCCCATATGCTCACCCAACACGGCCACGGCGATTCTCGGTGAGTCCACCGGCGCAAAGGCCACGAACCAGGCATGATCGCGAAACTTTTTGGGAATATTTTCCTCTGGCCCTTGTCGAAGTGCAGCCACCTGAGCCGTTCCCGTCTTCCCTCCGATCGTCACAATGGATGACTTGGCTCTCGTTGCGGTTCCCTTCGTGACCACGTCAGCCAGTGCCTCCTTGATGATACGGAACGTCTCTGGTTTTGCGTTGATTTTCCCTCGGGGAACAGCCGGCAACTCTTGAAGATTGCCCGTTGCTCGATCCATAACCGCTTGGACCAAACGTGGGCGATAGTTGACCCCATCGTTTGCAACGGTCCCGATCATGCTGGCCATCTGTAAGGGCGTCACCGTCACAAAGCCCTGCCCGATGGCTGCTGAAATGGTTTCGCCCGGCAGCCAGGATTCGTGCTTGACCTTTTGCTTCCAGGCAGGAGACGGCATGATCCCAGCTCGTTCCGACGGCAGCTCGACACCCGTTGCCCGTCCAAGCCCAAAGTCTTTTCCAAAATCCGCGATCACATCGATCCCCATGCGCTGACCGATCGAATAAAAGTACACGTCGCACGAATGGACCAATGCCTCATGTAGATCGACGTACCCGTGCCCGCCGACCTTCCAGTCACGATAGAGCCGCTTGCCGAACTGATACCCACCGGTACAATGAACCGTACTGGACGGCGACATCGTCTTGGTCTCCAGCGCAGCGACCGCCATCGGGATCTTGAAAGTGGACCCGGGGGGATACTGCCCTTGTGATGCACGATTATTCAATGGACGCCCTTCGTCTTGGACGATTTCGACCCATTGTTTCGCGGTCAGTTCCCGTGACAGGATGTTGGGGTCAAAGGCCGGCCGACTGGCCATAGCGAGAATGTCACCATTGGTTGGATCGAGTGCTACGATGGCGCCTTGCTCGCCACCCAATAGATCTTCAGCAAGCTTCTGAAGTCGCACGTCGATGGTGAGATAGAGATCGTTCCCCGCCTGCGGTTTTTCGACCACTGCAGCTTTCTTTTCGTGGCCCACCGCGTCGACTTCCACGTTTTTCTGACCAGCCATGCCTCGCATATGCCGATCATAGGATTTTTCAATTCCATATTGTCCCACGATGCTGCCCTGATGGAGATCGATAAATTCTGGCTTCTCAAGCTGATCCCCTGAAACTTCTCCGACGTAACCCAAAATGTGCGCCGCAATCAGGCCACCAGGATAGTTGCGTTGCGACTCCACTTGAATCATGACGCCGGGCATATCGAGACGGTGAGATTCAATGAGCGTGGCATCACGTAGCGTCATTCGGTCCTTGATTTTGCGTGGGAGCAGCTTGCTGCCTTTGACCGCCAACTTTTTTCTTACAAGCGTGGGGTCCAATCCCAGCAGCCCAGTAAGCTGCTGAATCAAGACTTCGCGATCCTTCACGTCTTCCAAGGTCACATAGAGGCTGAAGCTTGACACATTATTGGCGAGGAGAATGCCATTCCGGTCATAGATCAAGCCCCGAGCCGGCTCAAGCAGCACCTGTCTGGTGCGATTGTTTTCCGATAAGTCTCGATAGTATGGCCCTTCAAGAATTTGCAGATGCCAGAGGCGAAGGCCCAGTAGTCCCACCACCAATAAGAGCCCCACACGCAACCCAAAAAGTCTGCGATGAAGGTCGCCAAATTCAGTTTCTGGATAATTCGTCGATACCATGCCTACATCCGATATTCTGAGCCCCACTGCTCTAGACTAAAATGACTGGAAATCAGCCAATAAACGGCTCCCCCGATGATCGCATCAAGGGCGGCTTGAGGCAGGACGATGGTCCACAAGGCCCACCACAAATCTTGTTGCGCACTGAGCCGTAACGCGAAGGGGGTGATAAACCCGACCAAGCACGAGAGAATGAGTAGCCCGAGCACCAGCAACGCAGGGCTCATATAGGCAACCTGCCGTCCGGCGAGACCTGCGATAAATCCTACGGCCCCCTTCATGACGGCCGCTGAAAGCACATCTTGGGCGGAAAAGAGACTCATCGCCCATCCCAACACCAGACCGACCAGCAATCCCTCAAGCTCCCCTCCAAGCAGCCCGATGAGGCATACGGCCACAAAACCGAGATCCGGTTTGGCTCCCCATAAACTGACGTGAGGCAACAGCACGGACTGAATCGACACAATCCCGGCGATAAGGGCGATGTAAGTCAGCGTTTTCATGACTTCGGCTTCGGAGCTCCAAGACGCTCTCCCTCTGTAGGAAATGAAGACGGTAGGATGACGAGCACTTCCTCCACACGGTTCGGATCGACCTCCGGAGAAATTTCTGCCGATTGGAACAGCGCTTCATCCTCCTTATCAATTCTTGTGATCGTCCCGATCGCCAGTCCACGAGGAAACCCTCCGACCAACCCGGACGTGACGACCCGATCACCGGGCCTCGCCCCGGATAACAACGGAATGTACTTGAGCCGAGCCGATCCGTGCGTGGTCCCTTCAACAATTCCCTCGTCTCGCGTACGCTGAATCAAGCCGGCAATGGCATTGTTTGGGTCCGTCATAAGCAACACCACCGAGGTGGAGGACGTCGTCTTCACAATCCGACCGACGACTCCGGCCGGAGTAATCACCCCTTGGTCGGACTGCAACCCATCTGATGTGCCTTTGTTGAGGATGATCGTCTTGTACCAATTGCCGGTATCACGCCCGATCACTTGAGCGGCGATGAGAGTCGGCAGGGCCTGCTTTTTAAACTCCAACAACGCCACGAGCCGATCCGTGGCTGCCGCCGACTCTCGTAGCTGTGCATTCTGCTCCTTGAGAAGGTCCACCTCGCGTCTTAAATGCCTATTATCTTCTTCAACCCCTTGGAGCGCCACGTACTGCCCCCACACGCCGGCAACCCGATCATGGATACCGGCGACGGCTTGGAGAGGCCAGCTGATGATCCACCCGAATGGACTTCCGACCGCTTGGAAGACCGTTTGGAGTTGGCCCGGCAACAGCAGAAACCCGAGGACAAGAATGACCGCAAGCGCAAGGGCTACACGCCGAGCGTTGTAGGAGAGGCGGAAATTGACCATCCGCATGAGGGATGGCATCTTACCGAAGATTATTCGCTTGCGACATGACCGATACTTTCCGAAGGAGATCCAACTCATCTAAAATCTTGCCCACTCCCAACACCACGGAGGTGAGCGGATCGTCCACCGTAATGATCGGCAGGTTCGTTTCTTCGCGGAATCGCGTGTCCATCCCCTTGAGGAGCGAGCCGCCTCCCGTCAAGACGATTCCACGATCGATAATATCCCCTGCCAATTCTGGCGGGGTGTTTTCCAGTGCGATCTTGATGGCATTCACGATCGTCCCAATAGGTTCCTGCAGTGCTTCACGAATTTCGGCATCGTCGATAACCAGGGTCCGCGGGATCCCTGAGATTAAATCGCGCCCCTTGATCATCATGGTTTTTCGTTCTTCAAACGGATAGGCGGAGCCGATCTCAAACTTAATTCGCTCCGCCATATGCTCGCCGATCAATAAGTTGTATTTCTTCTTGATGTAATTCATGATCGCTTCGTCCATGCGATCACCGGCAACCTTCACGGATTCGCTGTACACAATCCCACCCAGGGAAATGACGGCGATATCCGTCGTGCCTCCCCCGACATCGACGACCATGTTGCCGGATGGCTCCGTGATCGGAAGTCCGGACCCGATCGCCGCCGCGACAGGCTCTTCGATCAGATAAACCTCTCTGGCTCCGGCCAACTCAGCGGAATCGCGAACCGCCCGTTGCTCCACCTGCGTAATGCGAGACGGCACGCCGATGATGATGCGTGGGCGGACAAACGCGCTTCGATTGTGAGCTTTGCGGATGAAATGCTTGAGCATCTGCTCAGCCATTTCGAAGTCGGCGATCACGCCTTCCTTCATCGGCCGAACCGCCACGATATTCCCCGGCGTCCGCCCAAGCATTTTTTTGGCGTCAGCTCCGACGGCCAACACCTTTTCGCTTTTCTTTTCGACCGCAACGACGGAGGGCTCGTTGAGGACAATTCCCTTCCCGTGGACGTACACGAGGGTTGTCGCGGTGCCTAAGTCAATTGCCAGGTCGTCGGAGAACCAACCGAACACATCTCCAGGGAACCCCACGGCGTCTCTCCCTTCATCATGGCTGGACCACGGACTGCTGTCCAACCGGTGTGCTGGTAAATACCTTACCTAGTCCGGAACGGCGAGTTGCCCGGCATCCATTACTTGCGTCCTGGCCACTTCGTCGCCCAACCGACGACCTTGCTCATTTCCGATGATCAAAAAACTTTCGAACGCTAAAATACCTAGGGACGCGAGCCATCCGATGTAGGGAACGGCATACGCGATCTGTGCTCCACCCAGTGGCAGATTCCGAATGATGGATTCACGGAAACCGGCTGTATCTCGACCATCCAATCGCATGGTTTGCAAACCCACCAACCGTTTGCCGATACTTTTCCCACCCGCAAACCCATCGGCAATCAAGATGTAGGCCAAACCGGAAAGAAATCCGACCGGAGGAGCGACTTCGCCTGCGGCGACCACAATGAACAGATCGATCAACTTCGCAATGAATCGATTCAGGACATGGGCCTTCGGATAGACTCGTGATTCCAGCAACGTCGAGGTTGGCCCCTCCCCTATCAAGGGATCTCCTTCTAATTTGTCGCAAAGTATAACAAAACGCATCATCTTGCACAAACAAAGACCGAATCTTTTTCATAGGTTTCTTTTCAGGCCCACACTGAGGCAGTTCAGGACCGTCCACGGGAGGAGGACTCAGCTCCCGGACGGTAAAAGAACCGCTTCTCAAGCTTTTCTACCAGAAGGCTGAAAAAGTCCTCCAGCGGCGTTCTCACATCACTCAGAGGCTCAACGTACCGAAGCGTACGCCTCGCCCCTTCGCTCACTGCGGCCTTGCTGGATGGCCCTTATGAGCCTTCTGGGGTAGAGCGTGCCTCGCTCCACGAAGCAGACACCACGTTTTCAGCAGGTTACTGGGCGAGAGCCGCACATACGCCGCTCTTGCCTTCTAATCTGTCGATCAGTACACTCGGTACTTCACAAAAGCGAGGATTATTACGATGATCAAGACCATGCGCGATGCCGCTCACAACTACCCCTGGTTGCTTAAGTCCATCATGATTATCTTGGCCGTGGCCTTTGTGATAACCATGGGTTGGTGGGGTTTCAGTGAAGACGCCGGTGGGCCCGTCGCGAAAGTAGGCGAGCAAACCGTCTCCCTTGATGAATTCAAGCGAACCTACGAAAACATGCGACGCATCTACAAAGAGAGTGTGACGAGTGAATTCAAAGAGGAGGAGTTCAAGGAGTTCGTGGTCGGGCAACTCGTCGAGAGTCGCGTCTGGATCATCGCGGCTGAAGAAATGGGCGTGAGGGTCTCCGAAGCGGATTTGCGCGAAGTGATCATGCGAATTGAGGCCTTCCAGAAGAATGGCGCGTTCGACCCGGAGTTATACAAGCGCCTCCTGGCCGCCAACCACTTGACCCCGGCCACGTTTGAAGCCATTCAACGCCAAGAAGTCCTGGCGAATAAAGCTCGAATGATCGTCCGGGATTCTGTCGCGCTGACGCCGGCAGAGATTGAGGAAGGCCAGTCCCTCATGATGAGGCCACAAGATTCCGACCCTGCCAGAATAGTAGAAGCCAAGCAACGGGTCTTGGATGACATGTTGTTGCAGAAGCAACAACGGGCACTGGTTTCATTCCAGCAATCCATGAAGGCCAAACTGCCCATCACCATTCGGCGGGAGATGCTGTAATATTCTCACTGCTTCGCTTAAGTCAGAATGGATTAGCTAGTGGTTACACGATCAACATCGCGTCGCCGTAGCTGTAGAAGCGATAGCGTTCTTTCACGGCCTCTTCGTAGGCTGAACGAGTCCGGTCAGTACCGGCGAAGGCTGATACCAGCATCAGCAATGTCGTCCGTGGCAGGTGGAAGTTCGTCATGAGCGCATCAACCACCTTGAACTGAAACCCCGGGGTAATGAAGAGTCGGCTCTCGCCGGACATTGGAACGATCTCCCCTTTTTCTTGCGCCACAGTTTCAAGCGTGCGGACAACCGTAGTGCCCACGGCGAGGACCCGCCCACCGGTACGTTTCGCCTGCATGATAACGTCGGCAGTTTCCTTACTGATGTGAAAGATTTCTCCTCCCATTTGATGATCTTCTATCTGCTCTGTTGTCACCGGCTTAAATGTGCCAGGACCGACATGGAGTGTGACGGTGGCAACGGTGATACCCGCTGCGTCCAACCGCCCAAATAGTTCTTCCGTGAAATGAAGCCCCGCCGTCGGTGCGGCAATCGCTCCCCCCTGCTTGGCAAAGACCGTTTGATACCACCGGTGATCTTGCTCAGTCGGTGCGCGCTTGATGTACGGTGGAAGCGGCATCATCCCGTAGGTTTCGAAGAGTCGTGTGATCGGTTCTGGACTCTCCACGATCACTTCAGTTCCCGTTGCGTCTCGCTTAGAGATCGTGGCACGGGAGTGTTGATCGAATTCGATGACCTGCCCGACTCGGAACGAACCTTTGACCATGATTTCCCACCGACCTTTGGACAACTCCCGCACGAACAGTACTTCAATCGGCTTCCCAGTCGGTTTTTTGATTCCCGGCACCCGTGCTGCCAGGACCTTGGTGTCGTTCACGATAAGCAGGTCGCCTGCCTTCAAGAGATTTGGAAGGTCAGTGACATGGCGGTGGGTAAGTTGCTGCGTCTGTCGGTTGAGCGTCAGCAGTCTCGCGCGGTCACGCGGCATGATCGGCTCTGCCGCAATGAGCGAGGGGTCAAATGGGAAGTCGAAGTCGGATAGGTGCATTACGAGGGTGGAAGACGGGTGTGAGGCATGGGAGGGGCCTGCGTCAAAGACGCATCCTGCAGTTCGGTCCCAGGATAGTAGTAGCGAAGAATGCTCGAAAATGAATAGCCCAGTTCAGCCAACTCTTTTGCGCCCCACTGGCAAAGCCCAACCGCATGGCCGGCGCCGTAGCCGGAAAGAATGAGGTCCTCCCCGACGGACTCGATCGTAAACTGGGTGCTCTGTACAATGGTATACCCGATCGCTCTGCGTAGATCCTCTCCTCGAACGATAAGCTCTCCCTCGGAATGCACAATCCGTAGCGTCGCCACTCGCCCGGCACGACTATGAGTATCCGGAGAGATAGACTGGATTGTTCCCATTACAAATCCGCGTTTCCGTAAGTTCTTCTCGAGCAGATTGAGCTTAATTGATGTTTTCCATTGATAAAAGGGAGACTCCAGGTCGAACGGGCATTCGACACCTTTCAAATAGGGCAGGTCCATCGACCAGACATTCATCGCATCTTCTGTGACGCCGGCGGCAGTTGAGGAGAACGCAGCATAGATCGGCGCTCCCTTGTGCGTCACAACCAGTCCTCGGGTTGACTCCACTGCTTGTGCGACCCGCGCATCGAGGCCTCGCCTGCCGCGATAAACCTGATCTTGGGTCCCCGCCGCCACGTCATAGTCACGGGCGGCACTCAGCATCTGTTGATACAACGCATACGTTCGTGCAGCGACTGCCTGTACTTTGAGCATTTCGAGATGCCAGGTCGCATTCACCTCAGCAGGCACCACACCTTTCACATACTCCTCTAAGTCCACATAATTGATGACGTGCAGACCCTTACCTTTCCGGATAAGTTTGATCGCCCCACTGACTTGGAGCACGTCTTTTTCATCGCTCGCATGGCGTACGGCCTGATTCCCGGTTTTGGTGATCCAGAGTTTGAGGTCGTGAGTTCCAGCCTTCAGCGTCAGTTGATCGGTCACCACAGGTTTTCCGTTCAGAAGTAGGGCCCGGCCCTGAACCTTGATCTGCAGAGCCGACCGATACGACCATGCTTCATTGTGCCGATCCGTCACCCAAATAGGCTGCTCACTCAGGACTTCCAATTGCTGGACGTCCGAAGCCAACAGCACGCGAATCGATGGCGCTGCTTCGGCATCTGGTATGATGATGGAGCCGACCCAAAGCCCTATTCCAAGGACAAAGGCCCACTGTCGACTTGCGATTATCTGCGAAAGAGCCATCCTATGAGAAAGAATAGCAGACTGAGAAGAATGCTGAGAGCAATACTTGTCCCGATCGGAAAGTAGAAGCTAAAATTCTCTCGTTTGATGGAAATATCACCTGGCAGCTTCCCGAACCACCCGAACACGTGTCCGAGACCAGGAATCCGGTCGACGAGAAGGAACAGCACACCGAGCGCAACGATCCCAAGCCCAATTCCAATGAGGATCTTGCCAAAGGTCGCCCATTCCAGCATGAACGTTCATCCCAATCGGCAGAACGCTGAAACAGCTCGGTAGCTTCGTTCTCGCATCGCTCACAGGCTCAACGTACGGCCTGGGTAAACGCCTGTTTCAACAGGCGATGGGTGGGCCGGGTAAAAATAGGTTACGCTTCGCGTCCTCGCTCACTGCAGCCTTGCTACCAAACAGTTTGAACGTTCTGCTAGTTCTGGACCAGGCATTCCGCGATCTGAATGGCATTCAGCGCTGCGCCTTTCCGAAGATTATCGGAGACGACCCAAAGATTGAGCCCATTGGTGATGGACTCGTCTTCTCGGATCCGACCGATGTAGACCTCATCCTTTCCAGTGGCATCGATCGGCATGGGATACAGTTTCTTCAACGGATCGTCGTACACGATCACCCCTGGCATAGCTGCCAACGCAGCACGCGCGTCATTCGCCTTCAATGGACGCTCCAGTTCGACATTAATCGCTTCGGAGTGGCAACGAAGCACTGGTACTCGCACGGTCGTCGCGGTGACCCGCAGATTCGCCGCGCCGAGAATCTTCCTTGTTTCTTTTGCAATTTTGATTTCTTCCGAACAGTCGCCTCCCTCGCTGAACGAACCGATGTGCGGTAAAAGGTTGAATGCGATCTGGTAGGGATAGACTTTGGCTGTCACGTCGCGGAACGCTAACAAATCCTTCGTTTGATCCATCAGCTCATCCATGGCCGCCGCGCCGGTGCCCGAGACGGACTGAAACGTCGTGACCACCACGCGCTTCACCCCCACCGCGTCGTGAAGCGGCTTGAGCGCCATGACTAACGGAGTCGTCGTGCAGTTCGGGATGGACACAATGCCACGAGACATGGCATGCAACGCAGCGGCGTTCACCTCCGGGACCACTAAAGGGACCCCATCATCCATGCGAAACACGGCGCTATCATCGATCACGGCAATACCGGCTGCCCCCAAACGATGGCCATATTCTCTGCTAATGGCATCGGTTGCAGAAATAAACGCAAGATCAACACCGTCAAAGGACGACGAGTCGGTCAATTCCTCAACCGTGTACTCTTTACCTAAACAGGTCATCACCTCTCCAGCCGATCGGGCAGACGCGAAGAGCCTCAGACCTATCATTGGAAACTTGCGCTCTTCTAAGATCTCGAGTGTTTCCCTGCCCACTGCGCCGGTCGCCCCAAGGATTGCTACGGTGTATCCAGATTTCTTCTTGATCATGAAACGCCTACTCCAAGGCTAGTCTACGAATACGATGATTAAAGGTGTCGGCTACAAGCAATGATCCGTCGCGATCAGCGGCTATGCCGAACGGATAGCATAGACCGGCTTCTTTTGCAGCGCCGTGATCGCCTGAATACGAGGGTGCACCGATCCCTGCCAAGTGGAATGCCACTCCAGAGCCCCAATCCCATTGCCGCATGAGGTGGTTATCTGAATCGGTCAAGATAAGATTCCCGTGAGAATCGATCGCGATTCCCGTCGGACGTGACAGGCTTGGAGATGGAGGGTCGGACGGCGACTCATACCGATAGGGTGCACCATCACCCGCCACTGTGGCGATCAGCCCAGATGCCAGTTGAACGCATCGGATTCGGCCATTGAAGGTATCAGCTATATACAGCCGTTCTCCCGCCAGAGCCAATGCTCCCGGCCCCGCGAGGGCTGCATGAACCGCACGCTTCCCATCTCCATCGTATGTCGCAGCTCCCGTTCCAGCAACGGTTTGAATCAGGCCGGTATTCAGATCAACCATCCGTATACGATGGTTGGATTGGTCGGCAATATAGAGTCTATTGTTCT
>CABVRS010000013.1 GCA_902500745.1 uncultured Nitrospira sp. | reverse complement strand
TCACGCCGGCGAACTGATCGATGCCGTCGATCAGCGTGTCTTTGCTGATGCCCATCAGACCCATCGTCGTGGTGCAGGCGATAAATCGCACGCCAAGATCGAGGGCTGTTTGCATCAGCTCAGGGACTCCCGGCATCCGATTTTGCTGCATTACCTTCTGCATCATCTTGGTGCCCAATCCACCAAAGTGAAAGCGGGACAGCGGGAGCGTGTCGGCACCGCCCTTGTTGAGCAGGCCGAACATCCGTCGGAGCCAATCTTTTGCCGAGCTCGCGGCGCCTTTTCTCCGGATGGCGTTCAATCCCCAAAATGTAAAAAACACCGTCACACGCATGCCCATCGCGGCAGCGCCCGTGGCGATGATAAACGCTGCCATCGCGCGGTCGAGATCCCCGCTCAGCAGCACAATCGTCACACGTTCAGGTTTTGACTCTTGTAGCTGCGCTAACGTGGTGGTCGGTTCTATTTGCGTTGCAATCATTGTTTCACCTCATCACGCGTAGCATCCATATATCGTGAGGCTACCGTGTACAGACAGAATAGTATGTGGCCCTTTGGGGTGTCAAGGAACCGGACCCCTGTGGGCACCGTGTACATTGCTTGACCTAGCTCTATGCCCCAGTTATAGTCCAAATCCATTGTTGGATACCTCGCGTACGAGTTCCCTGCCGATCAATGATTCAACAGCCATCACCTGAAGTCGTCGCGTCCAGGAGTGCTCCCCTCTTTGGGTTTTGGTATCCGGCAGTACCAAGCCATACCGTGCGTTCCGGGACGATGAAGGGGCTTCAGATGTTGGGGCTGCCGATCCTGCTCTGCCGTGATCGGGCAGGGAATCTGGCGGCTATGCGTGACATCTGTCCGCATCGCGGCATGCCGTTATCGTTCGGCCGATTCGACGGAGAACGAGTAGAATGTCCGTATCATGGATGGCAATTCGATACGAAGGGGCGTTGTCAGCGCATTCCCGCTCTGCCAGATGAGCCCATTCTGAAGACCGACAAAATCGGTGTCACGTCCTATCCGGCCGAGGAAACCGATGGCATGATTTGGGTGTATCTTGCGGATGAACGGGGGAACATCGATCCGTTGCCTTCGGCTCCACGTATGCCGCTCCCGTCTGAACCTAAACAATCATTCCATATTTCGCTGATCTACACCTGTACGGCCGACGATGGCATCATCGGTCTGATCGATCCAGTTCATGGTCCCTACGTCCATTCCTGGTGGCGTAGCGATGCGCACATGCACGAGAAGACGAAAATCTTCGAGCCCATCCCGAACGGTTTTCGGATGACCGCGCATCGACCGGCCAAGAACAGCGGCCCGTTTCATTGGATGGAGCGCGTCTACGGAGGGCCCTTGACCACGACCATCGATTTCTTACTGCCGAACCAGCGGGTGGAGTTGATGCAATGTGGCACGGCATGGATGGCCAATCGATTGATGGCAACGCCCGTGTCGGAAATGGAATGTCGTATCGATTTTTCTGCCTATTGGCGTGGCTTGCATTGGTTGCCGTTTGGGAATCTGATCTTTCGAACGTTGACGAAAATGTTTCTGGGGCAGGACGAACGAGCGATGAAACACCTTGCGGTGGGGCTGCGCCACAAGCCTTCGTCGATGTTTCTCGGCGATGCCGACATGCCGGCCAAATGGTACTACAAACTCAAGGCTGCCCATCTCGAATCGGTTCACACCGGGCGACCCTTTGAGCATCCGCTCAAAGAACGAGTAACGCTCCGGTGGCGTAGCTGAATCAGACGTTCCGGTAAAATCAGTATGGGCCGCGCTAAACGTCCGGTTCACTGGGAAGGATAAACCCCATTGCTCGCTGGATCTCATCGCGGGATCCGAGCAGGACGACGATATCGCCGACAAGGAGTTTGGTTTTTTCCGATGGATTCGATTCCGTGACGCCGCTTCTGGTCAAGGCGATAATAGATGCACCCGTACTCGGCCGCAGCGCGAGTTGGAGGAGCGTCTTGCCGGCGGCCGGGGACTGTTCTTCAATCCGACAGGTTTCTACTTCTACATCAGCCAGGGTGCCGCCGCGAAGGTGGTGTGCCAGTTCCGGGAGCTCGCTTCGGCGGAGGAGCGCGTATCCTTCCCGACGCACCTGCTCAGCCTTTCGCATGACGAAGTCCTGCGGCATGTTGTAGGTGCGTAAGACCAACGCAAAGATCTCGATCGAGGTCTCAAATTCTTCAGGCACCACATCATCAGCTCCGAGCTGGTGCAGCTCTTCCAATTCCCGCAAGTAGCGGGTTCGTACGACGATATGGATCTTGGAGTTCAGGCTTCGGGCGACCTGCACCGTCCGGCGAGCCATAAAGGGGTCAGAGATCGCGATGACCAGAACCCGTGCATCCTCGATCTTCACGTGCCTCAAGACATTTGGGTTGGTGGCATCGCCATAGTAAAGCGGAAGGCCGTGTGCGGCTTCTCGGCGAACGATGTCGCCGTCCAAATCTAACGCGATGTAGGGGACTTCTGTTTCTCCCAATACCCGAGCTAGATTGCGCCCGTTCAATCCATACCCCACGATAATGACATGGTCTTTGATCCGGAGATGCCGCCCTTCTGCTTCCAGCACATGCGCCGTCGTTTGTCCAGGAAACCAATGGAGGAGTCGTTGCACGGCCTCGACTCGGCGACCGAGATGCGGGGATAGCTGCATGAGGAACGGCGTGATAATCATCGAGCACACCGAGACGGCCAGAAAAATCTGGTAGGGCGCTCCTGATAGGAGATTGTTATCCTGACCCACCTGAGCGAGGATAAAGCTGAATTCACCCACCTGTGCCAGGGCGATCCCGGTCATGACGGCAGCGCGAGGGGGTAAGGATGCGGCCAGCACGGCTCCGGCTCCGGCGATGAACTTTACGAGAAGGACAAGAATCAAAAGGCCGACGACCAGAATGGGGTACTCCAGCAAGATACGCCAATCCATCAAGATACCGATTGAGACGAAGAAGAGACTATTGAAACTATCCCGAAAGGGCAGCACTTCAGCGATGGCTTGATGGCTGTATTCCGATTCAGAGATGACGAGTCCGGCGATGAAGGCACCGAGAGCCAGCGAAAGCCCTCCGAGTGACGTGAGCCAGGCAATGCCGAGACACAAGACGATGACCGTCAAGAGAAAGAGCTCGCGGCTTCTGCTGCGAACGATATGCTCTAGGAGCTTTGGAACAGCGAACCATGCGCCTGCGACAATGCAAGCGACGACGAGGATGGACTTGCCCAACGTGAGTAACACGGAACCCAGGGCGTCGTCGCTGGGGCTTGCCAGAATGGGCGTGAGCAAGATCATGGGAACCACGGCCAAATCTTGAAAGACAAGAATACCGATCGTGGCTCGGCCATGTGGTGAATCACTGTCTCCGTTGGCCGCCAATGCTTTCAATACAATGGCGGTGCTGCTGAGCGACAGCAAAAATCCCCAGAAGATTGCTTGTGGGGCCGGCAAACCAGCCGACAATCCACCTATCAAAGCGATAGCGATGACGCCTCCGACTTGGATGGGAGCGGCAATGAGGAGCAATCGGCGAAGCGAGGCCAGGTGTTTCAGCGAGAACTCAATGCCGATCGTGAAGAGTAGTAACACGATCCCGATTTCCGCGAGGACTTGCACGGTCTCGATATCAGAAATGAGGTTGAGCCCATGTGGACCGATCAATGCTCCGGCAACAAGAAATCCGGCGATCGAAGGCAGTCGAAATTGGTGAAAGACAAACACAACGGCGATAGACACCGTATAAATAAAGAGTAAATTTCCCAGGACGCCATAGTCGGTCATGTTGTTTGTCTATCCCATCTCTCGGGTCTGAACAATCTGGCCATTGGCTGTTCAGCGGAATTGTCGCTCAGTCCAGAGTATTTTCACGATCGATCGACTATCACCGAAGTGATCGCAGGATACCTGAGCTCTCCATGCGGGACAAGGCAAAGCTACATATGTGGGTGTGAAATGCGTGTGAAGAAAGGAACACCTTGATCTCTTCGATCCGTTCCCATGGGAGGAAATGGCCTCCGATGGTGGCTTGTAACAACCGACGTCGGCCATATCTCCCTTGGGAGCATTCGCATATAATCGGCTCCAGATCTGGCTTCCCCCTCCAAAGAGGCATAGACGAAAAAAGGTGGTATTGCGTAGGGTGTGGACACCACGGGCTGGGCCATCACGGTTTTTTGCTCCGTGATCTGGAGGTGCCACATGCGACTGATCCAAGGGTTGTACCTGTCAACAGCCATCCTCGCGGTTGCCTCCGCAGCCTCAGCATTCGATGACTCGGCATCTGGGAGCGCGACGACCTGGGAATGTCACCAGGCAGACGGTAGCTCTCTCTATACGAATAAAGAGAAGGATGGTTGTTCTGTCTTGGCGCTCAAGCCGATTTCGGTTGTGCCCGATTTGGAGAATATGCCGACGGCTCCTCGCTCCATCACCACCAGTGCGCCTCACTCTGGCGTATCACCCTACCAGCAGGACCGTGCCAATGGGATGGGAGGGGCAACGGCACCGGATTGGGCGCGCGACTGGCATGCCAGCATTGCCCCGTCGGGTTCTGTTCAGCAGGAAGCCTGCTCGCTCTACTCAGAATGGATGCATCTCGTACAGAAGACCCGAGGAGGATTTTTCTTTGGCTCTGATCCGTCCTATGGGGGAGACATTACCGGGCGCAACCAGCGCGGGCCAAGCTACTCATTTTACGACAATGCTCGCTACATCGCGTTGTCGAGGCTCTTCGGTACCGGATTTGTGCCGGTAGGATGTTTCTAACGAGACACGGCCAAAATCGTCACACTCTATAGAACTCGCGATACCACTTCACAAAGCGAGGAATACCTACTTCGATCGGGGTGGCCGGTTTAAACCCCACGTCTTTGGTGAGATCATCGATATCGGCATAGGTGGCTGGCACGTCTCCCGGTTGCATCGGCATCAGCCTCTTCTCTGCTTTTTCCCCGAGTGCATTCTCCAGGACTTCGATGAAGCGCAGCAGTTCAACCGGCTGGTGATTGCCGATATTGTAGAGTCTCGCCGGAGCCGAACTGGTCCCGGGATCTGGCTTCTCTCCTGACCATGCCGCGTTGGCCGTCGCGGGATGATCAAGCGTCCGAATGATGCCGTCGACGATATCGTCCACGTAGGTAAAATCGCGTTTCATCTTGCCTTCATTGAAGACCTCGATGGGTTTGCCTTCCAGGATGGCCTTCGTAAAGATGAACAGGGCCATATCGGGTCTGCCCCAAGGCCCATAGACGGTAAAAAACCGAAGGCCCGTGCAGGGTAGTCGATAGAGATGGGCATAACAGTGGGCCATCAGCTCGTTGGCCTTTTTGCTGGCGGCATAGAGCGAGACCGGATGATCGACATTATCATGAATGGAAAACGGCATGTGGGTATTGCCGCCGTAGACAGAGCTGGAGGAGGCATAAACGAGATGTTCGATCTCAGCATGCCGACAGCCTTCCAGAATGTTCATGAATCCTTCGATGTTGCTTTCCGTATAGGCGTGAGGGTTCACGAGGGAATAGCGGACGCCGGCTTGTGCTGCGAGATGCACGACGCGCCGGATCGCTTTGTCGGCGAAGAGGTCACGCATGCCTGGTCGGTTGGCGAGATCGAGCTTCACGAAGTTGAATCGGTCTCGCGTCTTCAATTGTGCAAGGCGCGCCTCTTTTAATCGGACGTCGTAATAGTCATTAATATTATCGAGGCCGATGACGTGTTCCCCTCGGTCCAGCAGTCGACTTGCCAGGTGAAATCCGATAAATCCCGCGGTGCCTGTGACAAGAGTGGTTGACGGTTGCTTGTTCATGCCTAGTTCTTCCACGAAAGGGAACTCCTATTGTCGTTTTTCCGATTTCATGAACGGTGGATCGCTGTGGTCTGATCGATACAAATTTAGCGGGTCGAGGACATCGGAAGCCGATATGACGTTGATCTCCCCTTGGCCTGTTGCGCGATAGAGATCAAGGGCTTGGGCACGATGATACCGACATCCCTGGGAAATAAGAAGGTCTTTTAATTTCTCGGGAGGTTCCCAGTGGGCCGTTAACAGGGCCGTTCTGGCCGGATTGCGACGACTAAACATAAAGGACAGGTGATCCGGATACCAGTCAGCTCCTCCGGTCGCATACGAAACAAATAATCGCGCATGGGCCGCGGCGCAGACGTCGGCAAGATACGCGTTCGTGAGGTAGCCGTTTTCGCCGACATCCAACCATTTCCCGGGATGGGACAGTGGTGCATGGGTGGCATGGCTTCGGATTTCAAGCAGCTGTTGTTGCGAGGCCAGGACCAGAGGAATCGATCCGTACTGTCCGACGAGTTGTTGAATGATATCGTCCTTGAGCGCCGATCGTCCGTCGTTGGTCGGGCCGCTGTCTGCATGAATCAATACATTGTGCCCACGATCCGAAATCAGATAGCAATTTCTCGGCATGTCTACGTCACAGGGATCTTCTCCATAAAAGGGGACGCAGATGACAGCGCCACCTTCAAACGCCCAACTTTCGCCATGAGCCAGCTCGATGACGTGATCAAACCCCAGTTCCGTGAGCAGTGCTTGATAATTGAAGAACAGCTTCGTTCGGTTCCTGCGACTGGGGACGATGATCGGTATATCTTTAGAGAGATGAAGTAAGGTGCGGGGATCGACATGATCATCATGATCGTGCGTGAGGAACACCGCAGCAGGCTTGGGTACAAGCCTAGCCCAGAGCGACGGAAACGGTGATTCGGCAAACCAGGGCAGCAGCCATGGATCGAACAGGAACACGGTCTCACGTTGTCGATAGAGCAAGGCAGCATGTCCTAGATGGACCGTGTCCTGATCACGGACGACATCGAACCAATGCCGACGGACCGAAGCGGTGGGTGAAGTGATCAAGCATCCATGCAGCTGCAGCGTCTCTAGCAATTTCATGAGTAGGACTTGTGAATCGCGAGGCATGGCCGCAATGGCGGATCGGAGCTCTTCAGCTGTATGTGTTCCATCGAGCAGTCCGAGGAATTTCCCGACCGCTGGGCCGAGCGGGCGATTATTGAATCCTATCGGGAACGCTTGACGGTTGACCGCATGAAAAACGCGCAGACCACCATTCGTCACCGTCGAAGATGTGGCCGGGTCGATCGGAAAATCCCAATGGAATAGGCCATCCGGTCCACGACCGCAGCGAATATGTCGCGCAAGGTATGGCCGTGCGTTCACCAGTTCGGCATAGGCATCTTCCAGTCGGCGCTGCCGATCGGCGTCGTCGAGCGGTGCCCGTTTGGAAAAGACGTCGCTGATCGCCGTATCGATCGAGCTGGACATGAGGCTATGGGCTTCTTGCAGGCTGGCGACGACTTCAGGGGCCACTCCACTCACGAACGGGAAGGGGCCTGGCGGAGCGGCACTTTCCAGTTGTACCCAGCACCAGGGGGCGAGGCCTACATGGTGGCCACGAGGTATGTTATTCCAGACTGTCATGATCAGTGAGAGGTGAGGTGTCAGGAGATATGAAAAATTTGTGCGTCATGGCCGTGTTTCCCTCGCTCCTCACCCCTTACTGTTCACCCAGCCCAAGCCGCTGATCGCGGGTTCATAAAGCGCTTGGATTGCGTTGCCATCGGGATCTGAGAAATAAAACGAGTAGCTGCCGTCACGGTGTTGCTTCGGTTCTTTCACAATGCGTCCGCCCATCGATTCAATTGTAGGGGCGATGGTTTGATATAGCTGATCGACGGCTTGCGGGCTGTCGCAAATCACCCCCATGTGATCGAGGAGTTGGGTCTTCGAAGAATCGTAGGCGTCCAATTCGGTCTTTGAGATCTGGTGAAGCGCCAAGTTGTCGACTCCGGAGCTAAAATAGACATTCTCGGAGTCGGGCTCCCAGACGGCCTGGAAACCGAGGAGCTGTTCGTAAAACCGACGCGATCGTGGAAGGTCCGTCACACGCAGCGCCAAATGCCGAAGGCCTCGATGGATCGGAGTTGTCATAGTGATAACTCGTTCGTCATTGAACCAATAAATGTTTTGTATAGTAGGGAGACCAACGGCAGGGCGTCAATGGCAAAACCCGCCATCCGCCTCAGGCTCGACGGCTATGATAGGATCGACACATCCATGGCATTCAACGGAATGATAGTTGCGGCATTCGAGAGCCGGATGGCAACGGAGCTCGCTCGCCTGATTGAGCGCCATGGCGGACGACCCCTTGTCTCGCCTGTTCTGCGAGAAGTTCCACTGAATGGTAACCAGGCGGCGCAGGAGTTTGGGGTTCGGCTCATGGCTGGGCGGGTGGATCTGCTCATCCTACTGACCGGAGTGGGGACGACCTCGTTATTCGATCTGCTGAAGGCTCGCTATTCCTGGTCGTCGGTTGTCGCAGCACTTAAAGATGTCGTAATGGTCGCACGAGGTCCGAAGCCGGTCGCAGCCCTCAAGAAGCTGGGTCTCCAAGCGACAGTTACAGTGCCGGAACCGAATACCTGGATTAATCTGATCTCTGCTCTGGACGAATATCGTCCTGTAAAGGGATTGCAAGTCGCTGTACAGGAGTATGGAGTTTCAAATCCCGATCTCTTGCATGCCTTGGAACAGCGAGGTGCAGAAGTATTTCCGGTCCCTATCTACAAATGGGCGCTGCCGGAGGACCTTGGTCCTATTCGCCATGCCCTGGATGAAATCATTGTCGGCCGAGTGAATGTGGCCTTGATCACCAACGCGGTGCAGGTGGACCATGTGATGCAGGTGTTGAAGCAAGATGGAAAGGTAGAGTTGTTTCGAGCGGCGCTCACGAAGATGGTTGTCGCCTCAATCGGCCCAACTGCCAGCGAACGGTTGCGACACTATAGTTGGCCGATCGATTTCGAGCCGTCGCATCCGAAGATGGGAGTCTTGGTGAAAGAGGTGTCGGAGCAGGTGACAAGCATCCTCGACCGAAAGCGATAGAGACAGTAACTGTTCACCAAGATGCCGTGAGGCATTCCGAAGCCAGCCTTGGAAGCTCAGGACTCACACAGAAAGTAGTATAGCGCTCTCGGTCTGTCACTAGCACCGCGAGTCTTCATGCTCTTCGTTCATAAATGGTTTGACGCTAGACAATCCAACGATTGAAGATGTGGGAATCCACCGCTCCCTAGACGTAGGCCTCTGTGATGTTCTTGGAAAGGACATGACTGCTTCATTGGTGGCGTATTCACGTCAATGCCATAATAGGGCAAGCATCGGAAGGTGGTGCGCTTTCATCCGATGATGGATACCCTCGCTCTCTTTGCGATCATCTTTGTGCTGAATAGCTTGCCTGCATTCGCGCCACCGACGTGGATCGTGCTGTCTGCGATTGGACTGTCCAGACCAGATGCCAATCCCTGGCTCACCGCGTTCGTGGCTGCAACAGCAGCCACCGCCGGGAGACTGGTGCTTGCGAAGCTGGCGTTTCTCATTGTCAGGCAGCGTTGGTTGAGCGTGCGCACCAAAGAGAACATTGATCTGGTGAAGGACCGTTTGGGAACACAACGCGCGATGACTTTCGGAGCCTTCCTCGCCTACACTTGTAGCCCCTTGCCATCGAACTCGCTGTTTATCGCCTATGGGCTCACGTCTTTGCCGCTGGCACCGGTGGCTGCTGCATCCTTCATAGGCCGATTTCTGACCTATAGTTTTTGGGTGGTCGTGGCCATGGAGGTTGCTCATAACGTCGTTCTCGATGATGGATCGGTCTTTGCCTATCTCGGGGGGTATTTTGTCTTCACGCAAGCCTTCCTGCTTGCGCTGGTCGTTCTATTTGCAAAACTGGACTGGAAGGCGTGGTTTGCCACCAAGACACTCAAGCTCATGAACCAAACAGAAAACTTTCATCAGAAATGACTTGATATCAGCGTGAAATCGATCTTGGCCTTCCCTTACGAATGATCTGGGTGCTTTCTTGGACGCCTACGCCCATCCGGTGGTTTCTTCGGTTCTATGCAATCACCTGTCGGTTATCGAACATCCGCACTCACATCATCAGCACCGCCGCTCCCTGAAAGCTCCCAGCTTTCAACTCTTGCAATGCGCGGTTCGCTTCTTCCAGCGGAAAACGGACTGTATGAGGTTTGATCGGAATAGCCGCTGCTTCACGTAACAAATCAATTCCGTCTTGCCTGGTGTTGGCGGTCACGCTGCGGATGACACGCTCACCGAAGACGTCACGATCATAGTCCAGTGAGGGAATCGGTGACATGTGGATACCGGCTAAGGCGAGAGTGCCTCCGCGTTCAAGCGCGCGCAGTGCCGGTGGGACGAGTTCCCCGGCTGGCGCAAAGATGATGGACCCATGCAGTTTCTCGGGCGGCATCTCCGTCGCTCCACCGACCCAGACGGCTCCGAGCTGTCTAGCCAACTTCTGATGTTTCGCCTTGAGCGAACTGACATAGACCTGGCAACCCCAGTGGCGTGCAATCTGGATGGCGATGTGGGCGGAGGCACCGAATCCATAGAGCCCGAGGCGCTGGCCCGGCTTGATGCCGCTAAGACGCAACGCCCGATAGCCAATAATGCCGGCGCAGAGCAAGGGGGCAGCTTCATCATCCGAAAAGATCGGTGGAATGGGGTAGGCAAATCGTGCAGGGGCGACCGCATATTCCGCATATCCGCCGTCGACCTGATAGCCGGTAAACTGCGCCTGTAAGCAAAGATTTTCCCGCCCGCTCGTACAGAATTCGCATTGTCTGCATGTGCCCTGCAGCCAGGTGATCCCAACACGATCGCCTTCCTTAATCTCCGAGACCTCAGGGGCGACTTGTGCCACCGTGCCGATTGCCTGATGGCCTGGGATCAACGGCAGGGCTGGTTCGGGAAGCTCTCCTTCGATGACATGGAGATCTGTCCGGCAGACGCCGCAGACGTGGATCTTGACGAGGACCTGACCAGGCTGTGGAGTAGGGACGGGCTGATCTCGAAGTTGTAAGGGATGGCTGGAGACATCGCCGGTATGGTCGAGCACCATCACCTTCATCGATCATTGCCTCATGCGACGGGCCTACCCCTTGTGGCATGGCAAGTGGGGCTATGAGGGGTTCCTGGCCTTGATGCACTCGATGTCCAAATGGATCTGTACGTCATCTCCGACGACAAGCCCACCGCTATCGAGGACTTTGTTCCAAACCATGCCGAAGTCCTTGCGGTTCAGTTTGCCATCGGCACTGAATCCGGCTCTGGTATTGCCCCAGGGATCTTGGGTGACCCCGTTGAACGTTCCGGTGAGCGTGACCTCTTTGGTCACGCCGCGCAGGGTGAGGTTCCCGATGAATGTGTAGGTCTCTCCCTCCTTCTGCGCGGATGTCATCTTGTATGTCATCGTCGGAAACTGTTTGACGTCCAAGAAATCGGGATTGCGCAGATGCGCGTCGCGTTTCTCGTGGTTCGTGTTGATCGAGTCAGCCTTGATCGTGGCCTCAACCGTCTTCAAGGTTTTCGCGCCTGCGTCCATCTCGATAAATCCACGGTAGTCCGTGAATCGCCCCGAGGTCTTAGACACCACCATATGCGCGACGCGAAACTCAATCGCGGAGTGATCCGGATCGATGTCCCAGCGAGCTGTTTCCGCTTCGGCGGCGATGGGGAAAAGTCCGAAGAGCCCTACCATCACCAAGCCTAACGGCCAGCGGGATCTGAGCTGCGTATTTGTGTGGCGTGATTTTTTCATGAATTCCTCTATGAGCGGCCGGCTCATTACTTCGCTGCGTTCATTGCTCGTTCAACCGTCTGAGGTGCCACGGTGCGGAAGTCACGTACTCCGGCTTTAGAGCCAGTCTGTAATTGCACATGGATCTCGATCGGCTCGTTTCCGACACCCAGAGGGAACGGCGGGAATGGCTGCGCATCGGCGATCGCCTGGATGCCGGCTTGGTCGATCTCGGAGGCGCCGGATCCATCTGCAATCTGCATCCACTGGGCTCGTCCGCCGGGATACAACCGAAATTGCACATGCACGGTTTGTTGAGGTGAGGAGTGTGGCATGGTCAGGGCGGTGCGGTTCCAGCTTTGGTTCAGAAGGTCACGGACCTGGCGCCAATAGGCCGGTGTCGGTTGTGCGGAACGAGACGGCAGGAGGTCTTCCTCCATCAGCTGATCGCTGCTCAAGGGGATGGCATCAAGCACAGGCTCGGCTTGGTCGGCGGCTAAATCTCGTTCGTTCGGTTGGTCTGGATTGACTATCGGCGAGGTGTGGTGAGCGCCGGCACCTACTGGGTGGTCTACCGTGAGATACACAATCCGAGTCATTACGCGTTCGAATTTTGTTTCCGTTGACCTGGCGAACGTCACGTGGAGTCGGAAAAATGTCCGGCCGGGAGAGGGCGGATCGTGCGTGACAGGCACAAGGGTGGTGGTCGCTTTCATCAACGGTGAAGCAGGATCAGGTTTGAAGGTCACGATCTGTGATTCGAAGTGGGCCGACTCACAGATGGCCACAAACGGCAGGGGGTCCTGGACCACTCCGCCAAGGGTCATCGACAGCTCAAGTGGTTGTCCAAGTTGGAGATTTCCAGAACCATTCAAGCCCGCGAAATCAAACGTCACCGATTGTGGCTCAGAAGCAACCGCTTGAGACAGTACAGGGTGAGGCTTGGCTGGCGCGTCCGCATAAGCTGGGGCTTCATACAGCGCCACACTTAACAACCCGACGACGACAATCAGACGTGGCACAACTGGATCGAACATGATTTTGGCATCCTACCCATCGCCGAGACTGCGGCGCAACTCGTTTCTTTCACTGAAACAGTAGGGGCCAATGGTTGAACTTGGTATACAATGACTGCATGTACGCCCTCGTCAAAAGTACCGCTGGGCCCGGTCTATCCCTCACTACGTGGGCCGACCCTACGCCGGGTCCCCATGAGGCTGTCGTGAAAGTCGCTGCTACCTCACTGTGTGGCACGGACGTCCATATTTATCGCTGGGACGAATGGGCACAGCGGCGAATCCAGCCCCCGCGGATCATCGGTCATGAATTGTGCGGCCATGTCGTGGAGGTGGGGCGTGACGTCTCTCTCGTCAAGGTTGGTGAGTATGTCGCTGCCGAATCGCACCTCACGTGTGGAGCATGCTTTCAATGCCGCACCGGCCAGGCTCACGTGTGCAAGCATTACAAAATTCTGGGGATCGATCGAGATGGGTCGTACGCCCAGTATGTCACATTGCCTGAAAATGTGTTGTGGCGAACAGATCCGACGATCCCACCCGAACTCGCCTGCGTACAGGAGCCGCTCGGCAATGCCGTTGATGCGGCACTCGCTGAAGATCTGACCGGGCATACGGTGTTGATTACGGGGTGTGGGCCCACGGGGCTGTTTGCTGCCGCGGTGGCACGAACAGCAGGGGCGGCCACAATCATAGCATCGGATGTCAGTGACTATCGGCTGGGCTTGGCGAAGCAGGTTGGTGTGGACCATGTCCTCAATGCGATGGGCGACTCGCCTGAACACATGGCAGCCGCGATCCACGATATTACAGATGGGGAAGGAGTCGATGCGGCACTGGAAATGTCGGGAAATCCCACGGCCTTGCACCAGGCTTTTCAAGCCGTCAAGAATGGTGGGCGCGTGACTCTATTCGGCATTCCGACGGGGCCCGTCTGTTTTGACTTGCCGAATGAGATGATTTTTAAAGGTATCCGCGTTTATGGGATTACCGGCCGGCGCCTCTTCGAGACCTGGTATCGGTTGGCCGGCCTCTTCAAAGCGGGCCTCAATATTCGGCCAGTCATTACGCATTCCTTTCCACTCAGCGAGTTTGCAACCGGCTTTGAGTTGATTCAATCGGGGCAGTGCGGCAAAGTGGTGTTGTTTCCGTGAGTGAAGCATTCGCTGATTTGTTGATCTGATGAGCGATCGAGTTTTTGGAAATTTATCAGATCGACGGACCTACAGATTCCGAACGACATCTTTTTGAGATGGCCTACGACTCCCTCAAGCAGGTGCTCGCGACTCACCTTGCAGAGATCCGCGCCAAAGGCCTCTACAAATCCGAGCGCCGCATTTTAGGTCCACAAGGTGGGGACATCCGTGTGGCGCAAGGTCAGGTCCTCAATCTCTGCGCCAACAATTATCTGGGCCTCGCGAATCATCCGGCCATTGTGCAGGCTGCAAAAAATGGATTGGACACACACGGCTATGGCATGGCCTCGGTGCGGTTTATTTGCGGTACGCAGGATCTGCACAAGCAGCTTGAACAGGCCGTCAGTGAATTTCTCGGGACCGAAGACACGATCCTCTACAGTTCCTGCTTCGATGCGAACGGTGGATTATTCGAAGTATTGGCGGATGAGCGTGATGCCGTCATCAGCGATGCGTTGAACCATGCCAGCTTGATCGACGGCATCAGGCTGTGCAAGGCCAAGCGATTTCGGTATGCCCATTCCAACATGGAGGAGCTGGAAGCGCGGCTCAAGGAAGCCAGTGGGTGCCGCCTGCGCCTGATTGTCACGGACGGAGTCTTTTCGATGGATGGCGATCTAGCCAAGCTCGATCGGATCGCGGAGCTGGCAGAACGCTATGACGCGACGGTGGTAGTTGATGACAGCCATGCCACTGGAGTGCTCGGTCCAAGGGGAAGGGGGACGCCGGCTCATTTCGGAGTTGCGGAGAACGTCGACATTGTCACAAGCACATTGGGGAAAACGCTGGGTGGTGCAACCGGCGGCTTTACATCCGGGAAAGCGGAGGTCGTCGAATTGTTGCGCCAACGATCGCGGCCGTACCTATTTTCTAACTCCCTTCCTCCTCCCATCGCTGCCGGGGCGTTAAGCGCGCTTGCTCTTGTGGCACAAGGCGATCAGTTCAGGGAACAGCTTCGAGCCAATGCCGTTTTTTTTAGAGATGCGCTGACCAAGCTGGGGTTTCGGCTCGTTCCAGGCGAGCATCCGATCATTCCTGTGATCTTAGGCGATGCCACCCTTGCGACATCGATGGCGGAATCCTTGCTGAAGGAAGGGGTGTATGTGATCGGGTTCAGTTATCCGGTGGTTCCACAAGGCCAGGCCAGGATCCGCACTCAAATGTCAGCCGCCCATACCAGAGATCAACTGCAGCGAGCCGTGGGCGCGTTTGCGAAGGTGGGACGCGCGCTCGGTGTAATCCGCTGACTCAACTTCAGGGCTTTCCTTAGAATTGACATTTCGCAATCAGGTCAGTATCCTCGAGCACTTTATCATGTGAAGGAGTAGGGGTATGAAAGTCATTCTACAAGAGACTCTGGAAGGGGTAGGCCACCTCGGTGATCTCATTAACGTCGCCGATGGGTTTGCACGGAACTATCTGTTACCGCGGCGCAAGGCCGTCGAGGCGGATGGTCGAAGCATCAAGGCATTCGAACATGCCAAACGCGTGGCAGCCGAGAAAGCCAAGAAGGAAAAGCTGGAAATTGAGACATATGCGAAGAAGGTATCCGCGGTCTCGCTGACGATCGAAATGCAAGCGGGCAAGGACGACAAACTATTCGGCTCCGTTACCACCAAGGACATTGCCGAAGGACTTGCGGCGCAAGGCGTGACCGTGGATCGGCGAAAGATCCAGTTGGCACAACCGATCAAGGAACTTGGCACGGTGTCTGTGCCCATCAAGATGCCGAGGGACGTGGTGGCCACGGTGAAGGTTCACGTGGTGAAGAAGCAAGAAGCGGAAGAGCCATCAGCGTAGGGTATTCGACGATGGACACGATGAACAGCTATGCAATTGGTTCCTGGGACGCCCTGAAGGCAGCAGATCCGGAGGTCTGTGCCGCGATTGACGCGGAGGAAATCCGGCAACGTGAGAAATTGCTGTTGATTGCGTCGGAAAATTTTGCCAGTCCCGCAGTCTTAGCGGCGCAAGGTTCGTTGCTCACCAACAAGTATGCTGAAGGCTATCCAGGGAAGCGGTACTATGGTGGGTGCCAGCATGCCGATGAAGTTGAAGATTTGGCTATTCAGCGATGCAAGCAAATCTTCGGCGCCGAACATGTCAACGTGCAGCCTCATTCAGGCTCGCAGGCCAACATGGCGGCCTACCTCTCGGTCCTCAAAGCGGGTGATACCATTCTTGGAATGGACTTGGCCCAGGGAGGGCATCTCACGCATGGGAGCAAGGTGAATTTCTCCGGGATCTTGTTCCGCGTCTTCTCGTACGGTGTGGATCGTCAGACCGAAACCATCGACTACGATGCCGTCCAAAAGGTTGCGGAAGAATGCCGTCCGCGCATGATCGTGGTCGGAGCCAGTGCCTATGCGCGTGTGCTGGATTTCCCACGATTCCAACAGATTGCCAAATCGGTCGGCGCTTATCTGTTAGTGGATATTGCCCATATTGCCGGGCTTATCGCAGCCGGGCTCCATCCGAATCCCGTTCCCTACGCCGATTTTGTGACCACCACGACGCATAAGACCCTCCGCGGTCCGCGTGGCGGCGTCACGATGTGTAAAGCCGAACATGCGAAGGGAGTCGACAAGCTAGTCTTTCCCGGTCTGCAGGGCGGACCATTGATGCATGTGATCGCCGCCAAAGCGGTGGCCTTCAAGGAGGCCTTGTCGCCATCGTTCAAGCGCTATCAGCAGCAAGTCCTGGCCAATGCGAAGGCACTGGCCAAAGAATTCGTGGATCGCGGTTACAAGATCGTCTCCGGCGGGACTGATACGCACCTGATGCTCCTCAATCTCACGAACAAAGGGATCACTGGGAAAGAGGCTGATGCGGCACTTGATGCGGCTGGGATCATCGTCAATAAGAACGCCGTCCCCTACGACGAAAAGCCACCAGCCGTCGCCAGCGGCATTCGGCTGGGGTCGCCGATCGTGTCCACGCGTGGGATGGGTGAACCCGAGATGAAACAGATCGTTGGCTTAGTCGACCGTGTGCTTCTGCATCGGCAAGAAGCGGATGTACTCGAAGACGTTCGCATGCACGCGAAGGCGTTGTGTGCTCGGTTTCCAATCTTTCACCCCTACTAGCAGTCAGCCGAGAGCGAGAGAGTAGGTCACTCCCAGTGAAATGTCCCTTCTGCGATGAACTCGAAGACAAGGTCGTCGACTCTCGTATGGCCAAGGAAGGCGAGGTCATTCGTCGACGTCGCGAATGTCTTGGTTGTAAGCGACGCTATACCACCTACGAGCGGGTTGAAGAAATTTTGCCGGTCGTGGTGAAGAAAGACGGACGCCGGGAATCGTTCGACCGCACGAAGATTCTGCTCGGGATGAAGAAAGCCTGTGAAAAGCGGCCGATCAGCACCGGCACCATCGAAGCCGTGACCGACCGGATCGAGAAGCGAATTCAGGAAATGGGCGAAACGGAGATTGAAAGCCAGGTGGTGGGAGAGGAAGTCATGCGAGAGTTGCATCAACTGGACCAGGTTGCCTATGTCCGGTTTGCATCCGTCTATCGAGAGTTCAAGGACATCGAGCAATTCATGGATGAGTTGAAGACGTTGGCTCAACAGCAACGCGAACGCTAAGGTCAGACCCACACTGCGCTCAGTTCCCCCCCTGCTCCTTCGCACCGTTCTCGTTCACCCTTCTCCCCATAAGGAAGTTGACGGTTAGCGTGAGCAACGTTTTAATCCGATGAATAAGCCAGCCTCTCAGCGTGGACGACGTCATATGCCGACTCCGGTGGCGACGAGCGTCGCCATTATCGGTGCCGGTCGAGGCGGCACGGCACTGATGGAAATTTTTGCGAACGATCCTCTTGTTCAGATCGTCGGCGTAGCTGAAAGCAATCCGGAAGCGCTCGGTCTGAATCTGGCCAAACAACTGAAGATTCCCATTACCCACGACTATCAGCAGTTATTGACCATGGAGCAAGTTGATTTGATCATCGATGTGTCTGGTGATGCGGAAGTGTGGAAGTTCCTTCAAGATTTCCACCGTATGGGGGTGACCATCATCGGCGGTGCCAGCGCAAAATTCATGTGGGAGTTGATTGAGGCTCGTATTCGCGCGACGGCGGAGATCGAGAAGACCTTGAACAAATATCAGTCTCTCTATCGGCTCTACGTGAAAGAAACGGGCGCAGCCGTGACGGACGAACGAACCAGAATCGCCTGTGAAATCCACGACGGATTCGTGCAGATTTTGGCGGGTGTGAACTTCAAGTTGGATCTCTGTCAGCAGTTGATCCGGAAGAACCCGCGAGCCAGTTTGGCCACCATCAAGGAGAGCAAGGCTCAACTCAAGCTGGCCATTCAGGAAGCCCGCCAAGTGATCTTTAATCTTCGTCCGCTGCACTATGAAAAAATGGATCTCATTCCTGGCCTGACGAATTATTTTGCGTCGTACCAGACTCAGACGCACATTGTCACGAAGTTTACCGTGACGGGGGATGAGCAGACTCTTTTCCCACGAACCAAGGTCTTTCTTTTTCGCATCATCCAGGAAGCGCTGAGTAACGTTGAAAAACATGCCAAAGCCGACCGTGTGTCGATCAAGCTGGACATGGATGTGGACTTACTACGAGTCACGATTACCGACAATGGAGTCGGCTTTGATATGGAGACGGTGCTCCGTGACCCTGAAAAGTGGGACCATTTTGGTATCAAGGGTATCTTGGAGCGAGCGCGATTAGTCGGCGGAGAAGGCCGTGTAGAATCGAAACCGGGGAAAGGCACCAAACTCATCGTTGAAGTGCCGTTGGGCAATAAGGAGGAGATAGGCAATGGAGAAGATTAAAGTCCTCATCGCCGACGACCATCGGGTGGTCCGAGAAGGCTTGGCGGCTATTCTCAAAACCAAAGAGGATATTCACGTCATCGGCGAAGCCCAGGATGGGGCCGAGGCTGTCGAGAAAGCCCGCACGCTGCTTCCCGATGTGATTCTCATGGATGTGAGCATGCCGAAGATGGGTGGGGTGGAGGCCACGCGACAAGTTAAGCGCGAGTTTCCGCACATCGGTATCGTCGCGCTGACGATGTATGAGGAACAACAATACATCTTCGACCTTGTGCGAGCGGGAGCGACGGGGTACTTGCTGAAAGACTCCGAATCGTCTCAAATCGTTGCGGCCATTCGTGCGATCTATCGCGGTGAATCGCTGATCCATCCCTCGGTCGCCAGTAAAATTTTGGCCGAATTCTCGCTGATGGCCCAAAAGAAAGGGAAGAAGTCGGCGTGGGCCGAACATGATTTGACTGAGCGTGAAATCACCGTCTTACGATTAGTGGCGGATGGAAAAACCAACAAGGAGATCGCCAATAGCCTTGATCTCAGCGAAAAGACCGTGAAGAATCACGTCCGGAACATCTTCCACAAGCTGCAGGTCTACGATCGCACACAAGCCGCCATCACCGCCATCCGCAAGGGACTGATCGAGCTGGATCCGAAGCGGTAAAATATTCTGCTGCTACGAGCCTGTATTCCGAGCCATCGCCGTCTGTCCCAGCAGTGGAAGACTAAGCGTTCTGTCAGCGATTCGGCCGGAATACGTTGACAGTGTATGTTTTGGGATTCCCATTCGGCGCCCTGACGGTAATCAATATGGGTGTGGTGGTATTTAACCCCAGCGAAGCGGACGTTTGACCAGTAGGAACCCCTGCCGCAGCGATGACCGAGCCGAAAGCAGACATCACGGCCTGCGGGTCAGACTTGGTTGCCGAAACGGTTATACGGTCAACGCCGCTCGAAACGTTCACCGTATAGATCTGTATCCCTGCCGCAAAGGCTGGATCTAACGTACCGGCGTTCACAGTCAAGCCAGACAGATTATTGTTGTCCATGGGCGCCGCTCGTTTGATGGAGATGCGGTAGGTCTTTGCGTTTCCATTTTGTGCCGTGACGGTGATCAAGACGTTTTTCGTCGTTCCTGGCCCGTCGAGCGGGATACTCGCTTGCCCATCGTTAGGTACATCACCACCCGATATCACGGCATTCGGATCGGACTTGGTCGCGGCCACAATTACCGAGGTGACATCGGTCGCCACGTCCAAGGTGTAGTCTTGCTCGCTTGGAGCGAACGCAGGAGACAATCCGGCGGGTATGACCAACAATTGCGACAAGTCGTTGTTGCCTGCTAAGGGGACCTTGTTGAGAACGACCGTATAGGTTCTCGACTTGGTCGTCGATTCGGACACTACAATGCTGACGATCGTGGGGGGATCTCCGGCCTGGCCTACGGGAATAGACCGGCTCGTCGTCTGTTGGTCACCAATCGTTACCGTGTCGCCGGCCACTCGCGGTTGCGCGGTGATGGTCACACTCGTGACGCTGGTGGAGACATCAACGTTGTATCGGGTTGTTGTGCTCGCAAAGGCCGGCTGAAGTGTCCCGGGTGTAACCGTCAAGCTCGCAAGTTCTACTTCTGGGTTAATCGATGCTGAATCCCCACAGCCGGAGGCTCCTAAGCCAATCGTCATCAATAAAAGCAACACTAGAGATTGGCGTGCAATGGCAAGCGTATGTTTCATGCAGGGGTGTTCTCTTTCTGGCAATTGATAAACCAGTTAACTGGGCCTCCGAAGCTCAAGAATAATCCTCAATGCTAGCGGGATGGTCGATTCACATTAATTGTGTATGTCTTCGTGCTCACCTGATCTTCTGCGATCACAGAGATCGCTATGGATGCGCTGGTTCCCAGGCCGATCAGTACGGTCACGCTTCCGGAAGCATCTCCCGAATTGGCGATCGTTCTTCCCAATGCAGACATTCTAGCGTCAGGGTCAGATTTAGTCGCGGAGACGGTGATGCTGTCTACGGCACTTGCAACATCAACCGTGTAGTTCTGCTGACCAGAGCTAAATGCTGGAGTCAAAGTGCCGGCATTGACTCGCAAGTCAGATAGGCCGGCGTCTGTCGAGGGTGCTAATCGAGTCACGGTGATGGCATAGGTCTTGGTGTCGCCATTCGGTGCAGCGACGGTCATGGATATGGTCTTCGTGGTCCCAGGTCCGTCGAGCGGAATGTTCGCTTGCCCACTATTCGTGATATCTCCAGTTATGACAGCATTGGGGTCGGACTTGGTGGCCGTGACCGCGACACTGGTGACGCCGGTTGCTACCTCGACGGCGTACTGCGTAGTGCCGGAGGAAAAGCCAGGAGTCAAGGTGCCTGGGGACACGCTGAGGGCTTCTAAGTTGTTATCTGCCGAAAGCGCCGCGCGGGTCACGGTGATGAGGTACGGTTTTTGGCTTCCGTTCTGTGCAGTTACGATCACTTGTATTCCTGTGCTCGATCCAGCTGGTCCCAACTCAATTGAGCGAGCTTGCCCGGAGTTAGTGGCTTGTCCATTGATTGCGAGGCCCGCATTCGCATCCTCAGGAGCCGCGGTGACGGAAATCCTTTCAACTCTTCCGCCGACATCGACGGCATAGCTCGTTCTGCTTGCACTAAATGAAGGGTCCAAGGATCCTGGTGACACGCGCAACCTCTGGAGATCATTGTTCCCGCCGAGGGCTGCGCGAGAGACGACCAGCGTGTACTGTTTTGGCGTGCCGTTCTGTGCGGTCACCACCACGCTGATGACGGTACTTTGCCCAGGGTTGTTCAGTGGAATGGTTTGGGCTTGACCGGAGACGGCGGCTTGTCCATTCACTCGGAGCGCAGCAAGTGGATCTTGTACTGTGGGCGTGACCCTCATAGTGGCGACGCTGCTGGCGACATTCACTGTGTAGTTGAGCGTATTCAGATTAAATGCTGGGTCGAGAGTCCCAGGGGAGATCGACAATCTCTGCAGCGAATTTTCTCCCGTCAAACCTGCTCTGGTGATGAGTACGGTATAGGCTCTCGAATTCGTGTCCGATTCCGACACGACGATATTCACCGGAGTCGTCGATCCGGCCGGCCCCAGCGTAATGACGCGGCTGGTGGAGGCTTGCCCATTGATCGTCACGGTGTCACCGGATACTGCCGGCTGAGCGGTGACGGTGGTCGTTGTGACGCTGTTGGCAAGATCGACACTATACTGGGTCGTAGCTCCATTAAAAGCTGGTGCGAGCGTACCGGGGCTGACCGTCAAGCGGGAAAGTTCCACCGCTGGGTTGACTGATGCTGAGTCTCCGCAGCTATAGAGGCTCAATCCCGTGGCAATGAGAAGACCAGTGGCTAGATATGGTCTCACGACGATGGAGAAGTGTTTCATAAAGGTTGCCGATTTTCTGTTTGTTTGACGTGAGGCCCGCTCGTTTTCGATGACTACTGATGGGTAATCAGTGGTCAAGAGTGGGCTCCAGACCGAACTGTCACGACCAATGCCGTAGGCTCCACCATCAAACGTATAACGAATCTGAGCGGTCGGGTCAACCTCGTGAATGAGGAGTCGTGAGGGTAGCGAATGGTGAGATTGCGTGAGCAGAGGAAATTCTAGACGGGTTATGCGATTTTCCCCTTGAGCATGCGGCTCACAGAACAAGACGGCTGTGAAACGATCGTGATCGTTGTGAGGCGGTTACCCCGTTGGTATTTCCTAGCCTGTCTCTCAATATTTAAGGCAACGGTGTCCCAGGGGCTCCTGTATCGATCGTCACACTTAGCGCTGGGCTCGGACCAGACTCATTCTCTCCGATGGATACTCTGCTGGTAATTGAATGGACTCCATCGCTCAGCGGTGACGGTGGAGTGAGGGTGTTGGCTCCTTGATCAAATCCGTCTTTGACCTTTGTCCCATCAACATAGAGGTGCGGAGTTTCTCCTGCACCCGGCTGAGATATTGTGAAACTCGGTGTATTGACGTTGGTAATGTTGTCCTCCCTACTGGTGCCAGGCGCGCACTGATTAGGATCAAGAGGATCGGGAGGTTCAAGTAGCGGACACGAGTCAGACTGGGGTATTAGGTCTGGTGCAGTCGCTGGGGCTGGTGGTGTCGCAGGCGCTGGTTGGTTGACGGTAATGAGGTACGTCCTATCGTTGCCGTTCGGCGCGATCACGTGAACTTCTATATCGGTGTTGGATGGACCGCCTGAGAGCGGGATGGAACGAGAGTTCCCCGCTTGGCTATTGATCTCCACAGTTGCACTTGAATCCTGGGGAACGGCGGTCACGAGAATGGCAGTAGCGGTACTGTCGACGTCGTTTACGGTATATGGAAGAGTCCTGGCAACAGTAAACGCGGGGCTCAGGGTGCCCGGCGATACGGTCAAATTCACGAGACTGTCATTTCCACCAAGGGCGGCCCGAATGACGTTTACGGTATAGGTTTTCTGGTTGCCGTTGGGGGCGGTCACAGCGATATTGATCAAGGTATTCGAACCAGCTCCGGTCAAGGTTATGGTTCGCGCTTGTCCCGAGTTGGTGGCTTGCCCGTTCACGCTCGTGGTCGCTGCCGTATCTTGCTCAGTGGGCGTGACCGTGACGCTGGATACGCCACTGCCCACATTGACGGTATAGCTCGTGGTGTTGGCGTTAAAATTTGGATCTAGACCACCCGGGGCCACAGTCAGACCCGTCAGGTTGTTAATTCCGCCAGGGGCAGCCCGAATAACGTTTACGGTATAGGTTTTTGGGCTTCCGTCCTGGGCAACTACCACCATATTGATAAAGGTGTTGGAGCCTGGTGCCGGCAGCGGAGTGGTTCGGGCCTGTCCAGATGTCGTGGTTTGCCCATTGACGCTCATGGTTGCCACGGTATCCTGTAGCCTCGGTGTGACCGTGACGCTAGTCACATTGCTTGCCAGAGTGGCCGGCAAATTGACCGTGTAGCCGGTTGTGCCGGCGCGGAAAGTTGGAGATAACGTACCCGGCGAAATACCTAAACTCTGCAAGTTGTTATTGTTTGATCTCCCACGACTCACGTCGACCACATACGTCTTCGAATTGCCGTTCTGTGCCGTCACAATTATCGTGATAGTCGTACTTTGGCCACCGCCGTTGAGAGTAATCGTACGGGTCTGCCCTGAGTTGGTGTCTTGTCCGTTCACCGTCATCGTCGCAGCTGGATCCGACAGCGTAGGGGTCACCGTGACACTTCCGACGTTGTTGGCCACACTGGCGGTATAGGATTGCAAGTTCTCATCGAAGGTGGGAGCCAGGGGCCCGGGCGATACGGTTAAGTTTTCGAGTGAATTATTTCCGGCTAGACCGGCTCTGACCACCCGGATGACGTACGTTCTAGAATTCGTGTCTGCTTCTGACACAACGACATTAATGACAGTCGTTGACCCTGGAGGGTCTAGGCTAATGGACCGGCTCGTCGTTCTCTGCCCATCGATCGTAACGGTATCGCTGGCCACTGCTGCCTGAGCAGTGACGGTCACTGTCGGAACGTCGGTGGTGACATCGACTCGGTATTGGGTGGTTCCACCGCTGAAACCAGGTTGGAGCGTTGCAGACCCGTTCGTAAGTCCGACTGACAGGCTGGCCAGTTCCACCACAGGGTTGACGCTGGCTGAGTCGCCACAACCGTAGGCTCCTAAGCCGAGAGCGGTGAAAAGAACAGCGGCCAGACATCTTCCAGGCAGAGGCAGTGTGTGTCTCATGTCAAACCTAATCACTTTCTCGAATGGTGAAGGTAATAAAACTGATCGTTTCTGTGAAGCCGGAAGAGCGATTCCAAAACAAGTGAGGGCTTAGAATCAGTCTATCCATACTACCTAAGGGTCTACCGGGGAATGAACCTATAGCTGAAGCTGATGGGTTAGGTCAAGAGTCCAAATGGCCCTGTGGCAGGGAAGCTTGTGAGGTGATACCCATGATGGAAGGATTCCTAATGAGATGTTTTTCTTCTGGATTCGGTCTGGATATCGACAAATAGTTATAGTGAGGTGCAAGGGCCTATGCTAGAGCAGAACGATTCCTGTTTGCCTAGGGGCCAAGCGCACGATCGACCGTGATGCTGTAGGTCTTGGGTGCTCCTCCACTCTGAGCGGTGACGGAAATCGACAGGAGGGTCTGGGTCCCTGGTCCACTGAGTGGGAAGGTTTCCTCTCCCGAGGCGGTGCCAGCCGGGATCGTGACGGAGCCGATCAGCATCACCGCGTTCGGATCGGACTTAGTGGCGGAGACAGTTACGGTATCAACGTCGGTCGCCACGTTTACGGTGTAGGTCAGGATGGTCGCATTAAAGTCTGGGGCTAACGGTTGAACGATGGCATTTGCCGTCACCGTCAAGGCCGACAGCGTGTCGTTGCTCGATGCGGCCCGATTCACAGTGACAGTATAGGTCTTAGGAGTTCCTCCGTTCGGAGCAGTTACGCTAATGGATATGATCGTCTGAGTTCCCGCTCCGTTGAGGGGGAAGGTTTCTTGTCCGGAGGCGGTACCAGCTGGAATGGTGACGGAACCGATCAGCATCACCGCAGCCGGAACGGTTTTGGTCGCGGAGACATCCAGGCTGGTGACGTCGCTCGTCACGTTCACCGCGTAGTCCGTAGTATTGGGGGTAAAGGACGGGCTTAAGGATCCAGAGGATATGGTCAAGGCCGACAGATTGTTGTCTCCCAATGCCGCTCTAGTCACCACGACGACATAGTTGTTCTGACTTCCGTTTTCCGCGGTCACCTTCACATTAATAAAGGTATTTGAGCCGGGTGCGAGCAGCGTAATTGATCGGGCCTGCCCTGAGGTAGTAGGTGTTCCATTGACAGTCATGGTGGCAGTCGTATCTTGCAGAGTGGGTGTTACCACGACACTGGCCACGGTACTCGCGACGTTAACCGAATATACCGCTGTACCGGCGTTGAAAGCCGGGTTTAGAGTTCCCGGTGTAATGGTCAAGTTCTGCAAGTTGGCGTTGCTTGATATGCCACGGCTTACAGTAACAAGGTAGGGCTTCTGATTTCCGTTCTGAGCCGTCACGATGATCTCGATCGTTGTGTTTGTGCCAGGGGCGGTGAGATTAATGGTAATGGAGGCGCCGGAGGCAGCATTCTGCCCGTTGACTGTCATTGTTGCGTTCATATCCTGGAGAGAAGGAGTTACTTCGACACTTCCGACGCTGTTGGTCACATTAACTGTATAGGGAAGTGTGTTGGCATCGAACGTGGGGGCCAATGTTCCAGGTGAAACGTTTAGGTTTTGTAGCGAATTGTTTCCGTTCGAACCAGCTCGGGTGATGAGGACAGTGTAGGTCCTCGAATTGCTGTCTGATTCGGAAACAACGATGTTCACGGAAGTTGTCGTTCCCTCTGCGCCCAGAGTGATGACGCGGCTCGTCGTTGTGACCCCATTGATTTTTACCGTATCGCCAGCCACGGCAGGTTGAGCAGTGATTGTTACTGTCGCGATGTTGCTGGTTAAATCGACGCTGTACTGGGTGGTTGAACGATTAAATGTCGGTTGAAGCGTGCCAGGGGTGACCGTCAGACTGGCGAGCTCCACGACTGGGTTGACCGTCGCAGAATCCGCGCAGCCATAGGCTCCCATGCTGATGGCAATAAGAAGGACGGTTGCGAGATGAGCTTGGATTACTGGCGTAAAGATGTATTTCATGTGGTGCCGCCTGTTTGTTGGTTCGTGCCTATTGAGTTGAGAGATTTGGGATCAATTTCTCAATAAACGCACACGATAGTGCTGGATACTACGGGCAGGCTGGAAATCGGTCTAGCCCTACATAGGTAAGGGTTTGCCGGAATTGAAGGTGCGACAGACAGGAGGGCAACGGCAGGCTTTCAGCGCCGAGGACATGGCGCATGCGCTGACGCAGGAATATTAAGCCTCCGTAATGTTGAAGGTCAGCGTCGAGTTCCTGAATCGTCTTTTGATTTGGTGAGGAGCTCTGTCTTTGAGGGAATCTGGGTGAGAAGATCCGGACGCACTTGAAACACTCCATTGAGCCGCTGGCCAGTGGCATAGAGCAGATCGCCTGCTCGACTGCCGAGCGTCAGTTTCCCCATCGTCCGGCCGTCTTTGCCGGTGGCAACAAATTCGGCAGTTGGTGCCAGGAGCCCATAGGGGGCAAGGGGTGCGGATTGTTTCATCACCCGTTCTTCGGCCGGAAGGTTTGCAACCCGGCTGACAAACAGATCGGCGGCTTCCTGACTGACCTTGCTCATCGGTTGGTCTTCAAGTACCCATTCGCCACTTTGATTGATCAACACGTACTGCTTATCTCTAGACTTCACCGACAACATGGCGATGTCTGTGTAATCGAGACCAAGCAGGCGCTTATCCTGAAGATTGAAGAGATCTCGTGTCAGGTCTTTGATCAGAACGGGGTTAATGCGGTAGAGCGGCCCATCTGATGAGGTCTCCGCAATTGCCTCACCGCTCTGAGGGTCCGGCTGATAGAGTCGGACTGATTGGTCGCCCGCAGCGGTCTGTAATGTCACCTTCACTTTTTGTGTCGTGAGGGTTGCGGCGACGGTGTCTCGTTCAGGACCGGGGTCGATGATGCTCAATACCTTCAGGTCCTCCAACCGAAACATCAATGATCGGACTTCATTCTGGTCAGCTTCCGCTTCGACAGGGTAGATGATCTTCCATAGGGGCCTGGGTTTATTTTTTGCGAGGTTGTCGATCACGATTTCCGTGGTCGGATAGGTCAGGCGGACTCGTTCGACATCGTTCTGCGCAAATCGTAAGAGCTCCTTCCGGCGGAAGGTCATCAAGGACTTATTGATGAAGTCCTTGGGGGCGAGGGTCGTCAGCAACACGCGCCGGTCTGATGCACGAAGGATGTAGAGGGTATTGGAGAGGGGGCCGCTGTCGCCGATGGAAATGGTTTCCTGCTGCGTCCCCGCCGTGATGGTCAGGGTGGTGACCGGCTGTTCGAGGCCGAATGGCGCCAAGGTGGTGGTTTGCTCTTCGAGGGTCCGAGTGATGGTCCCAGTCACCAGCGCCCGAATCAACGCCTGTACTTCTCGATTGTCGGCGTCTGTTTGAAGCGGAGCAATGATCGACCATTTCCCCGGCGTATCCAGCTTGAACTTGACCGGCCCCTGGGCGGTAGTAATCGAAAGCCCGGTAATGGCGGTTTCAGGGAACGACAGCAGTTGTTTCTGCGCGCTTTCCTGTTGCTCTTCTCGTTCTTTGGTGGGGAGCTCCACGAGGTAGAGATAGCCGCCTAGACCAGCGAGAATCACCAGCATCAGGAGTGTAGGCATGTATCGTGGCATAGGCTACAGGCGTCTGCGCTTTCTCCACACGATGATGCCGGTGAGCAATGTCAGGAGGGGCAGGAAGACGACCTGAATATAGATCAGTGTCCGTTCCTGGGTCGGGTTGGGTGTGAACGGCCGCAACGCCGGTTCTTTGGGTGCAATGGAGATCAAGTCTCGTTCCTCGGCCAGCCACCCCATCGTATGGAGGAAGAAGTCGCTGTTACCGGGGAAATTAAAGAACGCATTGGACACGAAGGTGGAGTTGCCGATGACCGCGATGGCCGGACGAGGTTTGCCTTCTTCGGGGGCCTTCTTGGGGGACAAGGCGGCGGCCATGGGGAGTGGTCCTTTCACATCTTCCTTTTCGCTTAAGCTGACGACGCGCCCTTGCATGTTGGTTTCGGCCCAGCTGTTCGGCGAGGTGCGAGCCAGCGGCACGAAATCCCAGTCTTTCCCGACTTGCTCGTCGAAGGTTACGTGCCGGGACAGCGGCAACAGCACGGCGGAGGTGAGGTCCTGCGTGATCTCATGCTCAGTAAACGTTCTGACCAGCAAGGCGGTGAGGTCTCCTTGAGCCAATCGGTCTTGCAGGTCCACCAATACACCGGGGCCTAAACCAAGACCCCAATGGGCGAGCAATGTTTCCAAGCCAGTCTGGGTATCGGGATCGGCTAACACCAAGAGGTGGCCACCATTCTCGACGTAGGCCCGAATGCGATCGTGTTCGTCCTTCATCACGGAACGGCGTGGACCTGCCAGTACCAACACCGACGTGTTGTCCGGCACGGTTAGCTCCTTGAGGAGCGAGACGGTGCCGACATCGTATCCTTGCCGAATCAGGGCTTCCTTGGCGATGGACAGGCCGTTGCGTTCCTTGTCTTCGATACTTAACTCACTGTGGCCTTCGACAAAGACGATACGTTTTTTCGAATCTTTGGAGATACGAATCAAGGCCCCGGTTAACTCGACCTCCGACGGGGATGTGACGCGGATGGTCTGTCCATCGCTCTCAAAAATGGCGGTGTCGGTCCGAAAGATTCCGTAGTTCTGGGCCATCTTGGGTTGTTTTTCAGGATCGATGAACTCCACGGTGAGTTTGGTGGAGGCCTGTCGATAACTCTCCAGTCGTTCTTTAAATGCTTGATAGCCAGGATCTTTTTCACGAGTGAACACGGTGATTTTGACGTCGCGCGGCAATGTTCTGAGAACGCGATAGGTTTGTGGCGCAAGTGTGAAATTCTGATTTTCCGAGAGGTCCCATCGTACGGAGTGACGGGATGCGAGAAAGTTCACGATGATCAGAATGCCCACAAAGAGCAGGATCATCAGGACGCTGTTCAGTCCCATCTTCGTGGAGCGTCGGCCGGAGAATGCCTTCACGGTTTCAACATGCAAGACGAAGAACAGCACCAGCGAGATCAGTGCCGCCCCCTCTGCAATGGTGACGGCCCACAGCCAATCCGGACGAAGGCTGTATGTGATCATACCGCCGATTCCGAGCGCGATTCCGATAAGACCGAGGGGAAGAGATTTGAGGTTCATTTCCAGCGTGTCGATTCCACGATGCGATGTGTCAGAAACAGCATGAGCACGAGTCCGCTTCCGAAGTACACGAGATCGCTCGTGTCGATCAATCCTCGAACCAATCGGTCATAGTGCTCCATGTAGGACACATAAGAGATAACCCGGCCTGCCGTCGTATCGCCGAGCAGGCTTCCCAGTCCGGCAATCAACCACATGGAGAGCAGCGTGCCGAAGCCCACAAAGGCGGCGACGATCTGATTTTCCGTCAGTGCCGAGGCAAACACGCCGACCGACAGAAACAGCGCTCCCAGCAGTGTCATCCCCAGGTAACCGGTCCAGATTGGATTCCAGTCAAAATCGCTGAACAGCATCAACACGGTCGGGACCAGGACCGTCAACCCTAAGAGACCGAGATAGATCAGGAGGACACTCACGAATTTGCCGATGATAATGTCATGAATCCGAATGGGTGACGTCAGCAGGAATTCAAAGGTTCGCAATTTACGTTCTTCCGCGAAGAGTCGCATGGTCAGGATGGGCAAGATGATCAGCAGCACGATCCGTACGCTGGCAAAAAGGTTTCGGAAGACCAGATCGTTCAAGTTGATTTGGGCCACCCCGCCCTGCATTTGCATCAGTTGGATCGCTTGTGCCCCGGCGAATCCCACATAGAGATAGGAGAGCAGTCCGAAGATGAGCAGAAAGACCGCGCCGACGACATAGACGATGGGAGAGACGAAGTATCCGCGGAGTTCTTTGGCGATGATGGCTTGCACCGGAGACATATGATTCCTACGTGTCCGTCCGTTCGGCTGAGGCGCTGACCATGGCCTCTGCCGGCTCAACGAGGTGATCCTCGTGGCGTGTGAGCTGGAGGAACACGTCTTCCAATGTCATCGATATGGTGCGGAGTTCGAGCAAGCCCCAGTGGGATGACACGACCAGACGCGCGATCTCATCGCGCAGATCACGACCGAGCTCACATTCGAGGAGAAAGTTTCCTCCTCCCTGCCCTGGCAGAACATTGAGGATGCCTGGGATCGACCGAAGTTTTAGCTCGCAGTCCGGAGGGACGGTCTTGAGCGTAATGGAGACCTTCTCCGATTGACGTAATCGAGCCGACAATTGCTCCGGAGTATCTTCCGCCACGATACGACCCTTGTTGATGATGACGACCCGTTGGCAGACTGCGGTGGCCTCCGGGAGGATGTGCGTGCTGAGAATTACGGAATGGGAGCCCGCGAGGCTCTTGATGAGCTCTCGGATTTCAATGATCTGCTTTGGGTCGAGTCCGACCGTCGGTTCGTCGAGGATCAGCACCGGAGGATCATGGAGCAGCGCTTGCGCCAGTCCGACGCGTTGGCGATACCCACGGGAGAGGTTCCCGATCAGTCGATGACGCACTGAGCCCAGCTCAAGTCGCCCGATGGTGTGGTCGAGCGCAGCCGTGAGGGTCTGTCCCGTCATGCCCCGGAGTCGACCGACGAAGGTCAGATACTCAGTCACGGTGAGCTCTTGATAGACCGGCGGAGTTTCCGGCAGATACCCGATCTGCCGCTTCACGTCCAATGGCTGATCCGTGCAATCAAATCCCGCTACGCGGGCGCGGCCTTCAGTGGCCGGCATGAAACAGGTCAGGATCCGCATGGTGGTGGTTTTGCCCGCGCCATTAGGTCCAAGGAAGGCCAACACTTCTCCCTTGGCCACCGAGAAGGTGACGCGATCAATAGCCGTATGATGGCCGTACCGCTTGGTAATGTTTTGAACGTCGATCACGAAAGTGATATTGGTACGAACAACTGAGGAGACTGAAGTGGTCTCGCTCTCGACACTACAACCGTTTCGCAGCTCTCGACCGGGATCTTACTCACAACGTCCGAAGCAGTCAATACGGCCGTATGGATCAAGAATGATGGGCGATGGCATCGGCGTGAGGAATCACGCGAGAGGGTTCGTTGGAGAGAAGCGTTTGATCTCCGAGCGGCACGACTCTTTGAAGAACATCGAGTCTGTCGAGGGCGACTCACCGACTTCTGCTGTTGAATTTAAATCCCATCTCATTTATATGTGGACCACGACGCAGCCGACTGTGTTCATTTTTGGATGGTCATTCTTCTCATCGATCAACCGAGGATTCCATACGGAGGTGGGGGAAACAGGTACTCTCGTCGGTGTTGTTGAAATCCTATACCTTTCATACTCTGATCACACTCGTCGCGGAAGTGAACGATGTCAACAGAGGGAGGCGGCTCGCAGTATGGACACCTACTCTCAGTACAATCGGCGCTCATCCTCAGGTTCTCTCGCCCTTATTTTTTGCCTCTCGTTAGGGGCCTGCTCGTGGGTTCCTAAAGGAGATGTGCAACTCGATGTCGGTATCAAGGATCGAGGAGTGGCGTCCTGGTATGGCGAGCAGTTCCACGGCAGGAAGGCGGCGAACGGTGAGTTGTTCGATATGGAAGCGTTGACCGCAGCCCATCGAACCATGCCGCTAGGGAGCATAGTCCGTGTCATCAATCTGAACAACGGTAGACATCTCCATGTGCGGATTACGGATCGAGGTCCTTATGAGAAAGGGCGAATCCTCGATCTTTCGCGTCGTGCGGCGTTGCAATTGGGCATGGAGCACAAGGGATTAGCATACGTGCAAGTTGAGATTGTCGGCGAGCGCCGCCCGGACCTCGCGTGGCTTTCAGAAACATTCACCGGGCAAGTGGCGTCGGCTCTTGCCGATGCTCAACCTCTGCCTGACCGGACTTCATCCGGGATGGCTGCTCATACTCGAACGATGCAGGGCGACCTCTGGATCGCACGGCGAAATCGTTGGGCTCTGGCGATGCTCTCCGCCGATCATTGGGTAGGATCTTCGGTGGCCACGCTCGTGCTTGCCTAATCGCACTCACGTTCATCTTCTCCAGGTTGACAGTGTGCAGAGGTCTCCACTAGACTGCCTGCTCTCTTCTTATTGAAACTAACAGGTCCTGAGTGATCGAACGGGAGGCTTAGATCGATGGCCAAAAAGCAGGCAGCAGAGCCGGAAGAAGTAAAACTCAAGAAGAAGGTTGTTGCGAAGCGCGCCAGCCACGATAATCCAAAAGGAGACAGTGCGTTCAGGTCTCTCAAAAAGCGATTGAAACGGGAGCAGCGCAAGCGACGGGCTTTGGCGCAGCGGAAAAAACAAGCCGCTGGAAGCAAGGTGGCTGCCACGGCATCGAGTTAAGGAGTTCATTCCGGTATTCTCGCCTGGTATTCCTTTATGGAGCAAGAACCCAAATTTCCATCGCCGGGTACGAACCCGCTCGGTCATCACGCCAGTGATCGTTCAGTAGATGACGTCGCGACTGATCCGACGCAGGCTGAAACGGGATCAGTGGCTGTTGGTCAAGAGGCGGTGGCGCTCGAGGAAGAACAGATCAAAGATGAGATCGATATCCAAATCGATCTCCTCAATGATCCGGATTGGGTCATCCGTCGAGAGGCCGTCATCACGCTTGGTGAAATGGGTGATGAGCGGTGCGTGGAGCCGTTGGCCCGCGCCTTGCGCGACGGGGATTGGCAGGTTCGAGAAGTGGCGATTGACGCGATGGGGCAGGTGGGCTCTCCCGCCGTCGCGATGCTGCTTAAACTGCTCCGCGACTGGGAAGTGCGCAAATACGCCATTTTGGCCCTCGGGAAAATTCGCGATGAACGGGTGCTCGATCCCTTGATGCTCCAACTTCGGAATGACGAATTTAAAGATGATGCCATTGATGCGTTAGTGGAGCTTGGTGAGCCTGCCGTCGAGAAGTTGATCGGAGCGCTTCGCGACAAGGATGAAAATGTCCGCAAGAGCGCGGTGCGGGCCTTAGGCCGGATCAAAAGTAGCGACGCCATCACGCCGCTCATCGACATGCTCGGCGATAGCGACTGGTACACCCGGTTGACGGCGGCTGCTGCCTTGGAATCGATCGGAGACGAACGGGGGCGTGAGGCTATCAAGCCATTGCTCAAGGACCCTGACATGGTGGTCAAGATGCGCATCGAGCGCATTCTTGCGAAGTGGAAGAAGCCGTCTCTTTCTCAACCAACCAACGCCTGAATTACTTGCTCAGTAGCTGATCCATCCTCAACTGCAACTCGTCCAACTTCTTCAACGTGACCGGTTTCCCCATCGCCAGTTCTAGTTTCACCTCGTTCAGTGACCCAGAGAGATCGCGTAGGGCATTGGTCATGGGGTCGACTTTAGCTCCCTTGAGGATGGTTTCCACCGCATCGATGGCTTCGGTTAACTCCTTGGCCGCGCCGCCGTAATTTCGGTCAACCATGTGGGCTTTGGTCTGCACCACACGGGACTTGGCCTCCACGAGCCCTTGACGACGGCGGAGGTCACGCTCGATCCCGAGCGTGGTATCCAACACATTTCTGGATACATCCTTCAACGACTGTTGCAGTTCAGCGATGGTTTGCTGGAGCGTGCCGACAGGCCGTTGCCCTAAATAATAGCCAGCTCCGAATGCGCCGACGAGTAGCACGAGTACCCCGAAAAATTTTAGCATGACGGTCCTTCGTTAGCGGCGACGTTTGCCTGAGCTCTGTTGAGTAATCTGATGGAGCAGGCTATGCGCGGACGCGATGCGCACCGCTTCATCAGAGTCGTGTAAGCCTTTGACCAGTATCGGGACGGCCTCGGCACGACTCTTTCGCAACGCCTTGGCGGCCATCAATCGAGGGAGGGGTTGTTGGTCTTGGATGAGCGTGTGCAGGAGCGTCAGTGCCTGTTCGTCGGACGATGCGCTCAGGGCTTGCGCGGCTGCACTACGAATGGACGGATCCGGATGTCGTGCCAGATCGCTCGCAAGAGCCATGGCCGAAGTGTCTCCAAGGCGGAGTAACCCCTCGGCGGCGCTGGCGCGAACATGAGGATTCGGGTCTCTGGTGAGCGCCAGGAGGAGGGGCCGATTCTCCTTGATGCCGAGTCTGCCTAAACTTGTCGCGGCGACGCCACGAACCATTCCGACTTCATCTCCGATGGCATGCGTCAAGGGAGCCACGCCGCCTGGGGAACCGAATTCGCCCAGTGCTCCAGCGGCGAAGGCGCGCACCGATGGATCCGGATCATACACCGCTTGCGAGAGGACTGCCAGACTTCCTGAGTGCTTGAGGCGTCCCAACGCACCCAACGCCGCCATTCTCGATTCGGCATCCGGTAAGGTCGCCGCGCTTTTAATGGTATCCAGCTTCTCGGAAAGCCCCAGGTTGACCAACGCGGCGTCTGCAAAGACGGCTTCAGGTCCGTCTTCGGTGCGGGCGACGTCGAGCAGTTGTTGCCGAATATCGCTCGCATTCGCGTCACCCAACGCGGTCATGGCGGCAATGCGGACTGTCGGCATCTCATCTCGGAGGGCACGGCGCAACGCTCCGGATTTCGCCGCGAGTCCGGCTTTCCCGATCGCTTCCGCGGCGCGCGCGCGTACGACGACCGAGGGATCCAGCAACCCATCTTCCAATAGCGCGGCGGTCTCCGGAAGGCCCAATTCTGAAAGCGCCGAGTAGGCGGCTATGCGAACATGTTCGTGGCGGTCTCGGACATGGCCAGTGATCATACCGAGGGCCAGTGGGCGGAGAAGCGAGTAATCGTGTGATACTCCGGGCTGGTGCAGCTTGGTGTAAATCGTGAGGGCCTCGTCTGTTCGTCCGAGCCGGACGTAGCTCAGCAAAGCCAGACGAAGCAGAGTTTTTGACGGGGTCGCATCGGGTGGCAGTGTTTTGAATAGGGTCGCCACCGCCGGATAGTCACCGGCCTTGAACAGGGCTGCAGCTTTCGACTCGACGGTTGCGGAAGAGCTTCTGGATGCGGCAAACGTGAGCTCGGTGAAAAGGCTCAGCACAAGCGCGCCCCATATGATCACCGTGGACATTCTGTTCTGCCGTCGATACGACAGGAGATGTCGATTCGTCCTGTTGAACCGCACTACCATTGCGTCGGCAGACGCACCGTCGCAGGATGGTACATCAGACTGACATAATCCTTGAGCATGCGCGTCGTACAAAACTGAGGCGGGACGGTGCGTATACATTCTTTGACCATTTGGAGCCAACCTCGGGGAATATCGTCTCGATCGCGCTGGTAGAATAACGGGACCACCTCTTGTTCCAAGAGGCGATAGAGTTGCTCCGCGTCATGATGATCTTGAGCCTGCGCGTCAGCGGGCTCACTTAACGGCTGTATTCCCCACCCATTGGCTCCATTGTAGCCCTCGACCCACCATCCATCGAGAACGCTCAGATTCAGCACGCCGTTCAGTGCGGCTTTCATCCCGCTGGTGCCGCTGGCCTCCATGGGGAAGCGAGGGGTGTTCAACCAAATGTCGACACCTTGGACAAGATACTTCGCCATATGCATCTCGTAATCTTCAAGGAACGCGATACGGCCTCCCAGTTTATGGTCATGGCAGAAATTCAGCACTTCGTGAATGAAGTACCGACCCGGCTCATCGGCCGGATGGGCTTTGCCGGCAAACACGAGCTGAACCGGTCGCCAACGGTCCTGGAGCAGCGCTTTCAATCGTTCCAAATCTCGAAAGAGCAAGGTGGCCCGTTTGTACGTTGCGAACCGTCGGGCGAACCCGATCGTCAACGCTTCGGGGTCCAAGAGCGTTCCACGAGTGAGGACTTGCGATGGTTGGAGATGTCCGTGCATCCACCCGTTTCTGGCGCGTTCACGGATGAAGCCCATCAGTTTCCGCTTCATCGCCTGTCGAACCGCCCACAGCTCATGGTCGGGCACATCCATCACGCGCTGCCACATGGCTGGATCGTCGCAGGTCTGGGTCCAGGTTGGGCTCAAGGTCTTGCCGTACAAGTGGTGAAGTTCCGGTGAGATCCATGTCGGCACATGAATGCCGTTGGTCACACTCCGGATCGGGATTTGATCGGTCGGCAATCCCGGCCAAAAGTGTTGCCACATTTCTCGTGATACACGGCCATGCTCGCGGCTGACGCCGTTGACATGGGCCGAGAGGCGCATGACGAGCGCCGTCATATTGAAACCATGTCCGCCTGATTCGGGAGTCTCGCCGAGACGGAGAAACTCGTCGCGTGAGAGCCCGAGTTGTTCCCAATACCCGGCAAAGTACCGATCCATCAGATGGTGCGGGAACACATCGTGTCCGGCCGGCACAGGAGTGTGCGTGGTGAACACCGTGCTTTGGCGGACAAGCTCGCTGGCTTCCGCGTGAGACGAGCCCTTGTGAACATATTCTCGCACCCGTTCCAAGGTCAGGAACGCGGAATGTCCTTCATTGGCGTGCCACACCGATGGCGAAATGCCGAGCGATCGCAGCATGCGCACGCCGCCGATCCCCAACAAGATTTCCTGACAAAGCCGCATTTCCTGATCGCCGCCGTACAACCGGGCGGAGAGGGCGCGGTCCTCCGGGCTGTTTTCCGGCACATCCGTATCGATCAGATACAGCGGGATACGCCCCACCAGCACTTTCCAGACCGCCGCGGTCACACGACGACCGCCCATGTCGACGACGAATCGGTACGGTTCCCCCGATGGAGTCCGGGCCAAATTGACCGGAGACTCGTCGCGATTAAACGGGGCATAGGCGGCTTCTTGCCATCCCTCGGGTGTGATGCGCTGGCGGAAATATCCTTGCGGGTACATGAACCCGATTCCGACGAGCGGGAGTCCGAGATCGCTCGCCTCTTTACAGTGGTCTCCGGCCAAGATGCCGAGGCCGCCGCTATAAATCGGCACGGAGGCATGTAGCCCGAACTCCGCCGAGAAGTAAGCGATCGTTGTTTTCGTCAGATCGGCCTGGTGCGTCCCGGCCCAGCTCTTCTTATTGCTCAGATATTCGTCGAACATCCGAAACACCGCTGAGTACTGACGGAGAAACGAGGGGTCCTCGGCCAAGCGCGTCAAACGGTCTGATTTCACATCGGCCAGGAGCTTCACCGGGTTGTGGTGTGTGAGAAACCAGAGAGTCGGATCGATGGTTTCAAACAGCTGGCGAGCTTCCAGCGTCCAGCTCCACCACAAATTCTGTGCAAGTTCGGGTAGACGACTCAGATTCTGGGAGAGAGAACTATGTCTGCCATTGGGAGAATCCACAAGCACTCCTTTGGTCAAGATCAAGAATCGAATATCGGCAATGACGGGCGATCACTGGTGGGATCAGGCGTGCCCGGCCTTATGCCATGAGGCCCATTCTTTGGAGAATGCCACGGCCGCGTACCGTTCGCCAAGGATTTTTGCGACCTGGTTGAGCAATTTCGTGAGTTGCTGCAGTTCGGACGGCGTGAGATCTTCGCGGAACCGTGGGTGCAGTCCCCACCGGGTTTCGACTTCTTCGCCCAATACGCTCGACATCAAGCTGATGAGCTTGATCTCCTGGCCGGTCATGTTGGTGTGTTCGGCGGCGCTTCCGACGGCGCTAGGTACAGTCTGCGACACATCCTGTGAGGGTGGGGCGTGCCCTTGCAGCACCGAACTGAGCGCGGGAATCACCGCGCTGGCGCAGAGTGTCGCGGCCGAGCTGAGCTGTGCATTGCCCGGCGCGCCAAGCGCGTCGGCCACTTTCTCACCGAACTCGCGGAACATCTCGTTCTTGGTTTTGGAGTCTTCGGAGATCAGGAACTTGTAGTGCTCATAGGTCTGCCGACTGTCCGCCACGGTCGTGCCGATCGTCATCACGATTTCCATCTGATCCGCATGATTTCCGAAGGCCGGTTCCAGGGCGTGCTTCAACTGTTGCGTCACGGCGTCTTCCAGCCCGTTCATGAATTCCATCTGATCCTTTAATGGGATGTGTAGGGCTACGAGCCGGTCTGTGAGGTTAAACATGATCTTGAGGAATTCGAGGTAGATGCCCCATTCATCCTGGCGCTTGAGTTTCAGCGCTTGCTCAGGGGCATTGCGCTTCATCATCGTGACCGACTCGCCCGATACGGCGAGCATTAGCTCCGCCAGCTGACGAAGACGTTCTTTGTATTCAGTCGTGGCAGTACTCATGACTCTCCTCTTAGCAATCGAGGATTATAGCGGAGAGGTGCAAAGGGAAAAAAGAGGTGAATTCAGTAATTCGTTGTCTGCTTTATGCATGAGATATACGATTCGATCGAGGTTATTGGTCTGTTGCGATATTCACACCTCGCTCGCCCCAGACAGATGCCAAATAGCAAATGTGTGATCACAGGACCCGACGCAAGTTATGTGACTTAAGAGCATTCGCGGTTTGAGGGCTCATTCTTTATGGGACTGTTGAATAATTGACAAAATGGAGGTCTTTTGAAATCGGCACTGCCCTAAGATAATGGGTTGCGATTTCAGTTTTCACAAAAAACCAAATTATTCAACAGTCCCTTTATGAGTGTAGATTCATTTTACGGAGCTAGATTTGGTGGTATGAATTGGTTTCAGGTCGGTCTGGTGGTTGATGCTAGGATAGCGCGTCCGTTTCTGCTAATAGACCTTCTTGTTTGGATTGCAGTGGCACTACAAGGTGCCAGCTTGTCTTGTAGGTTGGGCATCGTATGAATTCAATAGTTATGTCAGATCCCAATACTTCAGCATGAATTCATGAAGAAGACCCTGACCTATCTTGGAATCAGCATGGGACTGTCTTTTGCGTTTGCTATTACATATGTGGTTGTCATGACGTATACACTTCCAAAAACAGATTTGGCCTACGGCCAGACACCGTTCCAAGACCCAGTCGTGTTTCCGGTCATGTTATTTGTGGCTGGCATTTCCGGGCTGGTCGCATGGCCGCTATTCGCAGTCCTAGGCTGGTACAGCCCCCCACTAACTGTGGCGAAAATTACAGGGCTAACAACGCTATTTTTCATCATGGTGGCCACTCCGATTCAGCCTGGTATTGGCCTGTTTGGGGCGTATATTGTTTGTCTGGGCGGGTTAGTTTACTGTTCAGTGAGGCATCGGAGCACAGACGGCCAACGACCTGCTGGAGACAACGCGGCTTCGCCGCATGCCCAAGCTTGAACTTTATTCTGTAGGCCAGACGTCTTCTCTATTTCAATTGATAAGGAGATTCAAGGAACCATTAATGGCCATAATGTTTGTGAACTGTGAGATTTGAGAGCCACCCTTTCCCCCGCCAGCTGACTTTCTGTGCTACCGCCGTTATTCTGCTCTCTGAACTATGGTGAACATTGTGGAGATGTGATGAATCCCCGTTCAGAGTTTAGTTCGGCCCATGAAAAAGAATTGAAACCAACAATCGAGGTCTTGCCGCGTGATCAGGCGCGTGAGCACCTGCTCGCGATCGCGGATATTCTTGCCAAGGTGATGGATACGACGATCCGGATTCCTGGGACGTCCTGGTATATCGGGTTGGACCCGTTGCTTGGACTCATTCCTGGGATTGGGGATGTCCTGGCCAATCTCATCGGTA
>CABVRS010000012.1:22944-40354 GCA_902500745.1 uncultured Nitrospira sp. | reverse complement strand
TCGGGTTCTCCCTGTCGTATCGCGCGTTCGGACTTCTGCGATGGATTCTCCCGCTGAGCGACAAACTAGGCACGCATCCCCGTTCTGCAGTACAAAGTCCTGGCCAACGCGACAATCCGATATCCTCACCAGTGCTATTTTTCTTGGGAAGTATGGCAGGGCTACTGCCTTAGGGAGGAGGACTCATGCATCTGACCCCGAGAGAACAGGAAAAACTGTTGATCTATGTGGCCGGACAGCTTGCCGCAGATCGCAAAAAGCGAGGCCTTAAGCTGAATCATCCTGAAGCCGTCGCGTATCTCACGGCCGCTGTCCTTGAGGGAATTCGTGACGGGAAATCCGTGGCCGAACTTATGACCTATGGCGCAACGCTCCTATCCCGTAAGGACGTCATGCCAGGTGTGCCGGAAATGATTCATGAGTTCCAAGTCGAAGGGACCTTCCCTGACGGGACCAAGCTCGTAACCGTTCACAATCCGATTCGATAGGCCTGGGCGAAGACCCTAGTCGTTATCTCATCATCCCTGTAGGAGGGAACGTATGCCAAAGAAAGTCAAACGAGCTCCGGTTCGGAGGCGGAAATCCACACAACGAACAAAAGGTTTCATGGCGGCAATCAAGACTGAGTTGGCCAAGCCGGTGATTCCCGGTGAAATTTTCGTTGCCTCCGGAGATGTGGAGGCGTTCCAGGGGCGACAGACCAAAGAGCTGACCGTCAAAAATGCAGCCGATCGACCCATTCAGGTCGGCTCACACTGCCATTTTTTTGAGTCGAATCACGCGCTCATGTTCAATCGGGAAGCGGCATTCGGATTTCGACTCTGTATTCCTGCCGGTACTGCGGTACGGTTTGAGCCGGGAGAGGAAAAGCGGGTCACGGTTGTGGCTCTGGCCGGAAAGCGTGTTGCACATGGCATCAATGGATTGACGGAGGGATCGCTCGATGACCCTCAAGTCAAGAGCAAGGCTCTCGCGCTCGCAGCTGATCGTGGATTTTCTGGGAAAGGAGGGGTTAAGTGAAGATTCAAAGAAGGCAGTACGCATCCCTCTATGGCCCCACGACAGGGGATCGTGTCCGGCTCGCCGACACAGAATTACTCATTGAAGTGGAGAAAGATTTTACGGTGTACGGTGATGAAGCGGTCTTTGGCGGCGGGAAAGTCATTCGAGACGGGATGGGACAGTCGCCTGTAGCCACGAGTGCCAACGGCGCGCTCGATACCGTCATCACGAATGCCCTCATCCTGGATTACAGCGGGATCGTGAAGGCGGATATCGGTATCAAAGATGGACGGATCGTCGGAATCGGTAAAGCGGGCAATTCCGATCTCATGCCGAATGTCACGCCGGGTATGGAGATCGGCGCAGGAACGGAAGTCATTGCCGGCGAAGGACATATCGTAACGGCCGGAGGAATCGATACGCATATCCACTTCATTTGCCCACAGCAATATTGGGATGCGCTGTCGTCCGGTATTACCACCATGATCGGGGGTGGCACAGGCCCTGCCACCGGAACCAACGCCACGACCTGTACGCCGGGACCCTGGAACATCTATCGTATGCTTGAAGCGTCGGACGGCATTCCCATGAATCTGGGATTTCTGGGTAAGGGCAATTCGTCCCATCCCGATGGGTTGAACGAGCAGGTGGAGGCAGGTGCCATTGGTCTCAAACTGCATGAAGATTGGGGGACGACACCGGCGGCGATCGACACCTGTCTCAGCGTGGGTGAGCGGTATGACGTGCAGGTTGCGATTCATACCGATACACTGAACGAAGCGGGTTTTGTCGAGGACACCATCAAGGCCTTCAAAGGGAGGACGATTCACACCTTCCATACGGAAGGCGCTGGAGGCGGGCATGCACCGGATATCATCAAGGTCTGTGGGGAGCCGAATGTGCTTCCGTCGTCGACGAATCCCACCATGCCGTTCACCGCGAATACGATGGATGAACATCTCGATATGTTGATGGTATGTCACCATCTGAACCCGCGGATTCCCGAAGATGTGGCGTTTGCGGAGTCTCGTATTCGTCGTGAAACCATTGCGGCAGAAGATATTCTTCACGATCTCGGCGCGATCAGCATCATGTCCTCAGATTCTCAAGCCATGGGCCGGATCGGCGAAGTGATCATTCGAACCTGGCAAAACGCGCACAAGATGAAGGTTCAGCGAGGGCATTTGTCGCCAACTGGTGTAAAGGAGTCCGCCCAGAGCGATAATTTTCGGGCCAAGCGTTATGTGGCCAAGTATACGATCAATCCGGCGATTGCCCACGGTATCGCGCACGAGGTCGGTTCAGTCGAGGTCGGTAAGCTTGCCGATCTTGTGATCTGGAAGCCGGCGTTCTTCGGCGTCAAGCCGGAGATGGTGTTAAAAGGTGGGTTTATTGCTCAGGCACAGATGGGCGACCCGAATGCCTCTATTCCCACGCCGGAGCCCATCATCAGCCGACCCATGTTCGGTGCGTTCGGAAGGGCGTTGACCAGTACCAGCTTGACGTTCTTCTCCCAGGCCGGGTTGGATCGGGAAATCCCAAAGAAGCTTGGTTTGCAGAAGCGTGTGGCTGTGGCGAAGAACTGCCGGAGTGTGAAGAAGCGTGATCTGAAACTGAACGACTATCTGCCGAAAATTGAAGTTGATTCAGAGACCTATGTTGTGACGGCGGATGGCATGCGGCTCACCTGCGAGCCTGCAGTCGTACTACCCATGGCTCAACGGTATTTCTTGTTCTGAAGGGCTGACAAGCGCCAGGGGGATTGCTGACAGGGTAGGTCAGGAAAGCCGCTCTGCACCGTCAGCTTGTGCTCATGAATACACCATCGTTGCTTGAAGGGCTGCGGTTTGTCGATACCTTTTTCCCTTCGGGTGGATATGCCTTTTCTGCCGGGTTGGAAGCGGCCGTGCAAGGCGGTGCCGTAAAGAACGCGGATCAGTTTGCGCGGTACATTGAGGATTTACTGCGAGGTGGCATGAGTCGCCGAGATGCCCTCGCGGCCAAAATAGCCAATGCAGCGGGATCGACAGGGAAAGTCTCGGCTACCCTGGAAATTGATCGAAGACTTGATGCCACAAAGTTGAGTCGTGAGTCACGGATGGCCAGCCGTCAGATGGGGCGGCAAGTGATTCGAGTCGCGGCTGATCAGATCAAAGCAAAACCGGTTCTACGTGAGTATCTTGACGAGGTGGAATCCAATCGGGCTCCTGGTCATCTTGCGGTGACGTTGGGCCTCACTCTGGGTGCGTGTGGGTGGAGCGCGGAGGATACAGCCGCTGCCTTCCTGTACCAGACCGCAGTCGGTTTTGTCTCAGCGGCGATGCGACTAAGCCCGATCGGTCAACATGAAGGGCAGTGCATACTGGGCGAGTGGCTTCCGGTGATCGAACGGATTAGCCGAGAGGTCGATTCGGATGCGGAGATGAGTTCATGGTCTCCTATCCAAGACATTTATTCGATGCGACACGGTTCTTTAGAGTGGAGGCTCTTTCGGTCCTAACAAGGGATGAGGCGTGTGAGTATCGTTGTGGAAGAAAAAGGAAAAGAATAGGCGGATGACGGCGTTAGGCCTTCCGGCTACTTGATCTTGGCATCAACATGCATGATCTAAATAGTGAGCATCGTCACAGCTGGTCTCCAACACAGGCGCGGGAAAAAGGTATACCGGTCATTGGTATTGGAGGCCCTGTCGGATCCGGTAAGACGGCGCTTGTTGAATCTCTGTGTCAAAGGTTGCGCGATCGGTACAGTTTGGCTGCTGTGACGAACGACATTTTCACCAAAATCGATGCAGAGATTCTCACGAAACGCGCCGCATTGCCGATCGACCGCATTTTGGGGGTCGAGACCGGAGGGTGCCCACACACGGCAATCCGTGAAGATGCGTCGCATAACCAAGAGGCGATCAACGATTTGCTTCGGCGTCACCCCGATGTTGAATTGTTCTTTCTGGAAAGTGGGGGGGACAATCTTGCGGCCACCTTCAGCCCTGAGCTGGTGGATTACGTGATCTACGTCATCGATGTGGCAGCCGGTGACAAAATACCACGCAAGGGCGGCCCTGGTATCACCCGGTCTGATTTTTTGGTGATCAATAAGATGGACTTAGCGCCCCATGTGCATGCCGACCTCTCCATCATGGATAGGGATACACGCAAGATGCGCGGCGATCTTCCCTTTGCCTTCACGAATATCCTCTCCGGTGAAGGGCTCGATCCTGTTGTAGCTTGGGTGGAGCAACGTGTTCCTCAGCGAGCCAGGCGGTAGCAGCCGTGCGGGTTCGGAGAGGGGAGCAAAACAGCGCGTCTCAGAAAACCAGTACGTTCCCAAAAAGAAAACGTTCTCAGAGACGTGAGCCTTCTCAGAAAAAGAACCAGCCCACACCATCCTTAACCGAATTCGTCGGCCGAGTCGGCGAGCTCCGGCTTCGGTACGCGAAGCTTGACGGTCGGACCGTCATCGCGCATTCGTATTTTACAACGCCCTGGAAGCTGCTTCCTCCCATTTACCTCGATGATACCGGAGCTGCCTATACGCTTTTGATCAATCCCTCCGGTGGCTTGGTTGGAGGTGACGGTCTCTCCATCGACATGACCTTGGATCGGGATGCTCATGTCCTCGTCTCCGCTCCTTCCGCCAATCGTGTGTATCGATCAGAAGAGAAACTATCGGAACAGCTCATAACTATCACGGTCGGGCCTCATGCAATCTTGGAATGGTTACCGGAGCATACCATTCCGTTTGCCGGATCACGATTTCGGCAGGTGATTCACGCGAACCTTGCGCCGGGTGCCGCCATTATCTTATGGGATGCGTTGGCTTCCGGGCGAATGGCTCGAGGCGAACGCTGGGCGTTCACCCACCTCGAGAATGAGATCCACATTACGACTGCAACGGGAGCATCACTTGTCGAACACTACATTCTCGATCCGGCCACCGATCTGGGTCGGGTCGGCCTTGCGGAGGAATGGGACTACGTGGCATCTCTGTATGTGGTGAGCGATGCGGTTTCACCGGAGATCTGGGCGAATCTTGAATCGAAGGTCGCCGAGATTTTGGGGAAGCTTCCGGGCCAGGTTTTGGGTGGAGTATCGACACCGGCAATCCCAGGTCTGGCGATCAAATTGCTGGCCAGGACTGCTCCCGACCTTACGCATCTCTTCGAGTTGCTGTGGGCCGCCGCCCGTGAGGCATTGTGGAACCTTCCACCTGTTTCCTTACGGAAATACTAAAGTCCCTTGGCGGCCTGTATCGATGAATGATCGCTGGGGGTAGAGTTGAGAATTTAAAGGTTTGAGGCTTTGCCCTCGGAGGCTGAAGCCGTACGGAGAGACCAGGCTAGTCCAAACAGCGAAAGCGTGAAGATCAACCATTTCGATGGATCAAAGTTATACCAACGCGGCCCATTGCGGTAGTCGCTTTGGTACGTATGGTGATAATTGTGATAGCCTTCGCCGAAGGTCAGGAGCGACACCAGCCAACTATCTCGGCTCGAGTCAGCTTGACTATGCGGTTGACGTCCCCAGAGGTGACACACTGAATTGATACAGAAGGTCGAGTTCAGAACGGCAAATGTTCGGCCGACCCCGGCCAACATGAAACAGCCGAAGCCCTCCATCCAACCACCGTGCAAGAAACCTATCAGGAATGGCAGCGCAAGCCCTGACAGGACGATCGGCACATAGTACCGGTGCTGCCACATAATCACTGGATCTTGCTTGAGTCGCGTCGCGTACTTTTCGTCCGAGTAACGTTCGTCGGAGAACAGCCATCCACAGTGGCTGTGCCAAAATCCTCGCTGAGCATTGTATGGATCAGCGTCTTGGTCGCACGCCGCATGGTGACGGATGTGGTCCGCTCCCCACTTTAGGGCCGAATTCTGTAGTGCCCATCCACCAGCGATCAAGAAGGCGACCTTGACCCAGTCCGGGCATACGAAACTTCGGTGTGAGATCAGACGATGGTATCCTACGGTAATGCCAAGTCCGGTGATCACGTACAGCAATCCGAACATGGTCCAGTCTAACCAGGTATAGCCGACTAGGATGCCGTAGGCCGGGACACCAATCAGTGCACTGAGCGTCACAATGCCGAATAGAAATATCGTCACGTAGACAGGAAAGGTACGGTTGAGCCTGATGGCGGATTCAGCGGGTGTCGTCATGCAAGTGTTAATCTGCTAGTGAAGGAAGGGGTATTCGTCCATGTAGGGCAGAAGCACGTGAAGATACTCCGACGCATAAACCGAGCATTCAATTTCTCCAACTGTACCAGAGACGAAGGTGAAATAGCTACTGCAGAGGCGACTTTGCGACCCCTTGTTTAACATTGACAGTAGACGGTAAGATTTCATATACATAATCGATCCGTGTAAGCTCACCACACGGTGTGATTCATGTGTATGGATGAGATAAAGTTGTTCCCCAGCGTATAAAAATGGGGAAAACAAAGTGGAGGGAGTTAGGTCGGGAATCAGGGTGGTTTCTCTTATTAGTCTATTACAAGGAGGCAGTCCAATGAAGAGTGCGTTATCAATAGTATTTGGCGTGGCCGCCGTCGCGTTGGTTGCGGCGCCCCTCACCTCGTACGCAGGGGGAACGATCTCCGGCAAGGTGACTTTTTCCGGTAAGCCTGAGCAGAAAGAGTTTCTCTTCTCGAAGTTCCCTAATCCAAAGTTTTGCGTGAAGAATCCGAACAAGGATTTGATGGATGGGGACAAGCGGTTTCTGAAGCAGATCGAAGTTGGGAAAGATGGTGGGTTGAAGGGTGCCGTCGTTGCCGTAACGGACATTGAAGATAAAGCGTTTGTCGATGGCTATGCCGGCACATCAGTAACGGCAGAATTCTGCGAATTCTTGCCTTTCAGCGGTATCGTCGTCAACACTCGGCCCTTCAAGGTTGAAAACAAGGATGCTGACCCGGATGATCCTAAGTCGGTGGCCGGTGTCCTGCACAACCCGCATAGCTTTACTGTGAAGGGCACTAGCTCGGCGACAGGCTTCAACATCGGTCTCGCCAAGAAGGGTGATGCCTTGGAGAAGCCGGTGACGTTTCGAGGTGGTGCAGAAAAAGACGGGTACTACCGCTTACAGTGTGACCAGCATGAATTCATGCAGTCGTTCTTCTTGCCCGTCTCAAACCCACATTTCGCCGTGGTGAAGGACGATGGTTCATTCGAGATCAAGGATGTACCGGCCGGTAAGCACAAGGTGGTGGCCTGGCATCCTTTTGCCGCTAAGGGTAAGAAAATCGAGTTTGAAGTCGATGTGACGGATGGAGGAACCGCGAACCTCAAGGCAGAGATCAAGTAATCGCAGTTTCCTCAACTGGTTCTGGGTGAATGAAGGGCAGCGGAGCAATCCGCTGCCCTTCATGTTTTTAGTCGAATGCCACCATGTCCGTCACCTTGCCTTTCCGTTTCCCCTGTAGGTAATATGCCAATTTTTAAAGCCTAGAGCCTAAAGGGACTGGTGTGTCACGAGAACTCTCGCTCGCGGAAGTGTTTCAGCTTGGGTACTACTGGGAAACTAAAATTCTGCTCACTGCGGTGAAGCTGGACGTGTTTTCTGCCATCGATACGAAACCAAAATCTGCTCAGGACATCGCAGAACGGATTGGCGCGGATGCCTCGACGCTTGGTATTCTCTTAAATGCGCTCGTGGCCATGAAGCTTTTGACAAAGGACGGGGAGTTGTTCGGGAACTCATCGACGGCGATGACCCATCTTGTCCGGCATTCGTCGCAATATGTGGGGCATCTTCTGCTGCTGCATGATGCGGAGTGGAACAACTGGGGGAAACTTGAGGAGACGATTCGGACGGGTAAACGCTCGGTCGATCGGCATGTCTTTGAGACCGACCCGGAGCTGGGCAGTAACGTGCTGACAGTGCTCAACCGCATCGGTCAACACAGCGGACCAGATTTAGCGAAGCGATTGAATTTGATGGGGAGAGAACGCCTCTTAGATCTAGGTGGCGGGGCTGGTACGAACGCTATCGCGTTTTGCCAGGTGTATCCAGAATTGACTGCCACCGTGTTTGACCTTCCAGCCACGCTGAGGTTGACGGAAAAAACCGTGAAGGAGGCCGGACTTGAATCCCGAATTCAGCTGTTGGCAGGGGACTTCAATTCAGATCCACTTGGTGGCCCATACGATCTTGTTCTGATGTCCGATATCCTCCACTACCAGACCTTTCAGATGAATCAACGCGTGGTTGAAAAAGTTTTTACCTCGCTTGGGCCGGGGGGGCGACTTGTGATCAAAGATCGGTTTTTAGAAGTGTCCGGTGCCGGCCCGGCTTGGACCACCGCCTTCGCGGTTCATATACTCGTGAATACACAGCAAGGCAGTTGCTACCGAGCGAGCGATGCGACGCAATGGCTGACTGAAGCGGGGTTTACCTCTGTGACTGAGTTGGAAAAGACGGCTGTGGTGCAGGGGGTGAAACCTCGTGAAGCGTGAAACGTCGTTCGTGAGGCACGAGCGAAGTTGCGAGAGACGCTTCACGAGCGACGAACGACGAAGGACATCGTAGTGGATTGGTTACGGGAACCAGGATTTTTCGGGACCCATGCCACGATCGGCGCGGATCTCAGTCAGCTGATGGCGACGCTGTTTACCGGGTTATTCATCGTCGGGTGGTTCCAAGCTCGAAAGCGACATGCCGATGCGCACCATTGGCTGATGCTGGGCGGCATGATTTCCATGCTCAGCTTCTTCATTGCCTATTATTTATTTCGACAGCTTGGGGTCCTGGCGTTTGAGGGGAAAGAAGGATTCGGTGGTTCGCAGTCGCTCTATGATTATGTCTTTATTCCGGTACTCACAATCCACATTATTCTCGTCATCATCGGCCTGATCATGGCGGTCTATATGATCGTGCTGGGCTTTCGTTCTCAACAGTTTCTCGATGGGATTCGGTCTCTTCGCGAATCGCAGTTACTCACGACATGGAAAAAGATAGGCCTCATTTTCGGTGGGATTGCCACGGTCGTGCTCGGGCTCTTTTTCTCGCGCGTTGCGGCGGCGGGGTTTTCGATGCGGAAGCTGGAAGTCTATCTGGTGTTTCTTCTTCTGGTGGCGTTCGTGTTCGCGGTCGAGATGACCATTCAACGGATTTGGCCTGATGGGGCAACGCGACATCGGGCGCTTGGTCGGTTCACGATGGTTATCTATTGCGTGTTATTCGTCACGGGAAGCTTTACCTACACGATGCTGTATATCCTGTATCCGGGCAAGATCGGCTAAGACGATGACTGAAAGTTTTGAAACGCTTCACGTTTCACGTTTCACGTTTCACGGTGTCTTTTCATGCTGACTTGCGGTTGTGGCCGCTGGATGCATACAGAGGGGATCGAAGAACGGATGAACGCCGATGGCGCGTCTCAGTGGTTCATCCGATCGGAATGCCGAGGGTGTGGGTTGACGGTCGGTGTTGATGTGCCGGAGGGGCAGGCCGATGGGCTTGTCGATCGATTGTTGTGGACCGATGACGCCTTGCACCGATTAGATCGCATGCCGCCCTATGTGGCTGTGCTGGTTCGGGAAGACGTGGAGCAGGATATCCGTCGTCAGGGGCAGCGTGTCGTCACGCTTGATACGCTGCTACGTCCCCGATCCGGTGAGCGTCTTGAATGGGATGTGGAGGCGGAAGGGCGGTTGGAGCGCGTGCCGGCCCCGGTTCGTGCCATGGCGCGGATCGAGCTGGAACGCACGGCTGCGGATCGAGGCTTATCGCGTGTGACCGTCGCTCTGATGGAAGAAGTGAAAGCGAAGTATTTTGGGATGAGCAACGTGAAGCGTGAAGCGTGAAGCGTTCAAGATGATGCGAATTGATCGCAGAAAGTGGAGCCGTTCCGCAATGCGCTTCCCGAACGACATTTCACGAGTGACGGGGTACTGATGTTGCACCGAATGGCGTTACGGGTCCTTCCAAGTCTGAGTCTGGCGGTGACGGAAGATTCCGTACGCCGAAAAAAGCGGATCGTGATGTTCCTTCCGGGGCTTGTTGCGTTCGGGGTCTATCGTTTGGCAAAGCATCTCGTTCCAATCACTGACCCTCTCATACTCCTGGCGATCAGCAGTGTGGTGGCGATGGTGACTGCGGTTTTAGCCTATTGGGTCGGGCGTTCAGCGCCTTGGCCGGTGATCGTTCGGCAAGATGGGGCGCGTCTCCTTAGCTGGCTTGTCGTCTGGGTCGGCGCCGCGTATGGCGTCCAGCTCTCGTTGTTAGTCCTGACCCTGCTGTGGATCATGCACTACAGTTACCTCCAGCATCCTGACGGGCCGGCCATGATGGCCATCATCATCTCTTGTACGGCCGTCGCGCGCGACGCGTTTGAAATTGGGCATGTGCGCAAGCTCTCGGTGTTGGGCCGTCCGTTTCTCACGTTCCCGGATGGAGAGCAGTTTCGCCTGTTGCTACAACGCCGGGCTTGGCAATTGGGGCCCTGGGCCGTGGCGGGTCTAGGGATCGGTGCGATTGCATCGTTGTCTGGAGTGGCGATCGTCGATGCACACAACGCCGCTCTGGTTCAGCTGCTGAGCGTGACGATTCTGGGTGGCGGGCTCGCTCTCTCTGCCTATCTGGGAGGGTTGAATCCATCTGCCTCTTGGATTCACACGCTCCGTCAAACGACACCGGCTGAATTGCTGAAATATTGGTGGTGGCCAGGGATGGCGTTTGCCTCGACCTATTACCTCGTGGCGATGGGGCTGGTGTTATTTGTCGCGAAACAGCCGGTGATTGCGCCGGGGGTCGCGGCGGGAATGGGTGCGCTCGTGGCGGCCATGATGGGTGTGTACGGATACTATCTGGGTCATCGCCGTTACGTGGAAAACGAAGAGGCTCCACAACTGTCGAGCGGTATGTTGCGCTGTCCTTTCGTGATGGGGATTCTTGGTAAACAGGTGAGTTCGCCTCAAAGTGTTGGAGCAGAGTTGGCCTTCGAGAAGAACGGAATAAAGGGGTAATGGGGTAATGGATCGAGCAGTTCAGGTGATACGTGCCGCGTTCGGTGCCGCGATCTGGATCGCCTGTTTAGCGACCGCAGTGGAATTCACGTGGAATGGACCCACGCTGTCCTTTGCGGACTCTTCGGTAGATGTCTACTTTGGAACGGAGGGAATCCCACAAGGGCCTGCGGCTCCCGCTCCTCATGAAACCGTCTATCCGCGAATCAGCTCACTGGACAGTCGAGTGCTCATATGGTTCGTGACACAGCAACATACGTATTTCGCCGGGTTTGTTCTCGCGCTTCCCTTGTTTTGTGCGCTGCTCGAGTTCCTTGGGCTGACGACGAAGAAGCCGGCGTTGGCGCTGCGCTACGACGGCCTGGCGCGAGATCTTGCGAAGGTGGCCGTGCTGGCGCTATCCGTGACCGCACTGATCGGTAGCGTGATGCTGACCTTGTTCATCACTCTGTATCCCAGTTTCATGAATTACATGGGGGGGACATTCAAGTCGTTCATGCCGCTCTACGCTGGGGTGTTCGTCGGAGAGACGGTCCTGCTGATTGTCTACTACTACAGCTGGAATCGGATGGCTGAGCGAGGGATGAAATGGATCCACGCGGCGATCGGTATTCTGACGAACATCGTAGGTACCGCGTTACTGATGCTGGCGAATTCCTGGTCCTCCTTCATGATGTCGCCGGCCGGAGTGGATGCGCAGGGGAGGTTTTTGGGGAACATCTGGCATCTCTTGCATTCCGCTCTCTGGAATCCGTTGAACGTCCATCGCTTTCTCGCGGACATCATGTCCGGCGGAGCGGTTGTGCTGGCCTATGCCTGCTATCGGTTTTTTACCAGCAAGACCGACGAAGAACGAGCCTACTTTGATTGGGTGGGCTATGTCTTTCTGTTTGTCACGGTGTGCGCGCTTCTTCCCATGCCGATCGCGGGGTACTGGCTGATGAAGTCGGTGTTCGTGTTTCGTCAGACCATGGGCGTGACGATGATGGGCGGATTGCTTACGTGGTTGTTTGTGGTTCAGGCGCTCCTTATCGGAGTTCTCTTTTTAGGGATCAACTACTACCTCTGGCAGAGTATGGCGAGGATCAAGGGAGGCGAACGGTATCAGCCCTATTACCAACTCTTGTTGGGGGTTCTGATGCTCGCACTCTTCATTTGGCTGACGCCGCACACCCTGCTGATGTCCGCCAGCGAGATGAAGGCCATGGGAGGCGCCCAGCATCCCGTGATCGGCAACTACGGGGTGATGTCGGCCAAGAACGGGGCAGTCAATGTCTTGATTCTCGTTACAGCACTCAGCTTCTTGTATTATCGTCGCGCGAATCGAACGATGACTGTCTCGTGGGTCCGGACCGGAAATACCCTGATCACGGTGCTCTATGTCATCGGCGCGTTGAATGTAATCTGGCTGTCTATTTACGGGTTTTACTTGCCGGCCAAGATCCGTGTCGGTCTGTCGGCTCCGCAAGCCTTTACGACGTTGACCGTGATCATCGTTGGGGTGGTGGTCAACCGTTTGATGCTTCGAGGCGCTGTGGTGCATGGACCGATTCAGTGGGGAAAGATTCCACTGCGCGGTATGGTCGGATTATTTGGGCTGGCAGCGTCTTTCAGCTGGGTCATGGGCTTAATGGGCTATATTCGTTCCTCGGGACGGTTGTCCTGGCATGTCAGTGAATTGATGGCCGACGTCTCACCCTGGGCCTTTACTCCGGACCTGCAATACGCCACGAAGATGGTGACGCTGAATATGGTGGTGTTCTGGGCGGCGGTTCTCGTGTTGTTCTGGATGTGTCAGCGAGGGCAGCAGCCTGCGATGGGCGAGGAATTCCAGGTGGAACAGGCTCCTTTACTCTCGCCTGTTCCGTCGCAAGAAACCTAAGAAAGGGAATGAAGGCTATGGAGCGCCGTGTGTTGATATACGTTGCAATGGTGTTGGGGCTCATGACGACTGTGTGTATGTGGCAGGACTCTGCAGCGGCAGAAGGACACGTGTTGGTATTGGAAGACTTTCAGGCCAAGGAAGCCGATGGATTTCCTTCGCAGTGGGATCACGAAAATCAGCGAAGTCAATCGAAAGGGCGTGACGCGTATAAGGTGCAGTCGGAGAATGGTGCCGGCTTCCTTTCAGCGAAAGACGCAGGCCAGCGAATCAAGAAAAAGAAAATCGATTGGGATCCTAAAGCGTATCCGATCCTGACCTGGCGATGGCGTCTCAATAAGGCTTCAAGTGGAACCGAACCCCTTGCCGCCGTCTATGCCTCCTTAGACACCGATCTTCTCTTTATCCCTGTGTTTACGAAATATGTGTGGAGTAGTTCGAAACCGGAAGGCACGTTTACGGAAGGCGGGATGTTCAGTGGCTCGGAAATCGTCGTGCAGAGTGGGACGAAGGAAATCGGGCAGTGGTTTGAAGAACGGGTCAACGTGTACGATGACTTTAAGCGCATTCACCAGCATGAGCCGGCGGCAAAGGCCTGGGGTATCTCGATCATCTCGGCTCCCGGTGTCGAAATCGATTTTGGTCCGTTAATTGCTGCTCCGGTCAACTAGAAAACAGGAGTTTCAGATTCGGTAAGGATTCGAGTCATGGTGTCAAAAGGAAAGGTGTTCGACATCGCCTTAGGGCTGGTTGTGATGGGGACCGTCGGTGTGCTCATGGGTCAGACGATGGGCGGTGGGCTCATGTCGTTGGCTGTCGTCATCGGAGTCGTGCTCGGAGTTGTGATTGGCTTTCTTGGCGGCCGTCGATTTCTTATCAGTATCCTGGCAGGGACGGTCATCGGCGGCATGTTAGCTTGGCTGATGGTGGGTGTTGATCGGATCTGGGTCGGGGCCGGAGCTGGAGCGGCCATGGGAGGATTTCTTGGCGTCCAGATTTCAATGTTGCTGGATGTGCGTGCTGCGAGGAAGGCGGCGACCGAACAGGTTGAGACATCAGCATCGTCGTAGCTTGTGATGACACGGCTGTAGAGGTATTTGTGGAAAATAAAGGTGTTCTCATCGGGTCCATCATCTTTGTCTTTGCCTCATTTTTTCTGATGATCGGCCTGCTGGGCTATGAGTCGTATAAGGCGAAGCAAATGAAAGCGCTTGCCGCATCGATCAAGTCAGAAGCTCGACCGACGGGGAGTAGCGTGCCGTTTCATGACTTCTCAATGTACAAGACGAAGATAGGGGACGAAGGTCGGGAAATGGTTCAGATCCCAGAAGGTCCGTTTACGATGGGAAGCAATGAGGGTGATCCGGATGAAGTTCCCGAGCATCAAGTCTACCTAAAGGGGTTCTACCTTGACCGAAAGGAAGTCACGCAAGACGAATATATGCGGTTTGCAAAGATGACCAAGCGGGCGAAGCCTAGGATCGAGGTGTTCGATGACGATCAGTCGAAGATTTTGAAGCCGGAATTCCCGGTGATGAGTGCGTCGTGGGATGAAGCGGCAGCCTACTGCAAGTGGGCGGGTAAGCGGCTTCCCACGGAGGCTGAATGGGAGAAAGCCGGTCGAGGAGAGAGCAGGAGGAAGTACCCATGGGGAGATAAATTTATCACCAATGCCTCCAATCTGGACGGCAGCGAGGACGGCTATAAGTATTTGGCGCCACCTGGATCGTTCGAAGCAGGGCGAAGTCCCTATGGCCTCTATGATATGACGGGCAACGTTGCCGAGTGGGTTGAAGACTCATACGACGAGTCCTATTACAAAAAATCACCATTTCGTGATCCTAAAGGGCCGGAAAACGCGGACTTGAAAGTTGTGCGCGGAGGTTCATGGCGGGAAACCGAACATAATGCGAGGTTGTCGAAGCGATTCGCGGCCAAGCATTGGCGGACAGACGTGACAATCGGCATTCGTTGCGCCAGTGATCTGGAGTAAATGAGCAGAGCTTCGGCGGCTGGATTGGTATGTTAGAAGCGAAGTTTAAATTGGTGTTTCTCTTCGTAGTGCTGGCTTGTGCTGCCATGCCCATCGTTGCGATTCTGCGAGGCACGACCATGACCCCGTATGAGAAGTCGACACCCGCAGTCAGCACTGAGGCTGAGGTAGAGGCAGATACCGCTTCCGGAGAGGAGCCCATTCAGGAGGAAATGGTCACCATTCCATCCGGACCGTTTGTTCGCGGAACAAATGACGGTGGATTCGACGAGCAGCCACAGCGGACCATCGTCCTTGATGCCTTTTCGATCGATCGGTACGAAGTGACCAACCATCACTATCTACAATTTGTCGCAGCGACTGGTCATCGAAAGCCAGGGTTGCCTTCGCGCTATGCCAAGAGTGGGAGTAAGGTGCGGGGCGTCAATCAACCGGCCGTCTATGTTTCGTGGGAAGATGCGGCGGACTATTGTCGGTGGAAGGGCAAGCGGCTCCCGACTGAGGCGGAATGGGAGAAGGCCATGCGAGGTTCAGACGGGAGACTCTGGCCCTGGGGGAATGAGGAGCAGCCTCATGACGCAAATTGGGCCCGCGTACAGGACGGCCATGAGGTCTCTGCACGCGTGGGGACATTTGCGACCGATAAGAGTCCGTATGGAGTCATGGATGGGGCCGGTAATGTCATCGAATGGGTGGCTGATTGGTACAACGAAACCTATTATAAGGATTCTCCGGAGCAGAATCCTCCAAGCCCCGAATATGGAACCTATCGCGTGCTGCGGGGTGGAGGTTATACGACGACCGGGTTGGATATCCGGATTACCAGCAGGAGCAAGATGATGCCGGATTTTCGAGATGAGACGATCGGATTTCGCTGTGCAATTTCAACGGTGGAAGCACGCGGAAGCAGCGAGAAAAGCACGTGAAGAAATTATAGAAAATCAAAGTAGTACAGGATCAAAAACACGGCCAAAATGATGTTGACAACCATACCGGCCAAAACTATAATGTCAAACACTTTTGAGTTCTTTGTCACGGTTTCTCCTGTTGTTTCGTGCACAAACGACGAAATTTGATAACACAGGGTTGGGTGCCTGTCAAGAAAACGCAGTGATAGTAATTCTGAATTGCCCACTAACTCTATATCTGAAATCTATATCTGATTTGGAGCAAGCACGACGATGGCAACATCTACTACTCCCGATAGCGACATTAAAATAAAAATCGGCAAGATGATTTTTTACATCACCTGTGCTGTGGGTCTGTGGTTTTTCTATTGGTTTGCTGGAATTCAGTGCCCCTGTTGAGCTGAGGGGCTAGTTCTAATTTCGAAATGTCAGGCCGCGTAATTTCGGTAACGGATGAGCGTGGTTGGTGGAGGAAAGTGAAATGAGCGCGCTGAATAATCCTGTCATTGCTGTAATCGTCTCTCTGATTATCGCGGTTGGTTACTTCACTTTAGTCGATCATTATTTGATGGATATGCAGGGGCTGGACTACTGGTACTTGTTCCGTCAGTAACCGCAAGTGACGTAGCGAAGTCTCTGAGAAGTTTCGTAAACTTATTACAATTCTAACGTTCAGTGCATCTAAGGAGGTATTCCATGGGCCTATTAATCGGCAAGCGCGTATTTTCGATTATGGCGCTCTGCATGATGGTTGGCCTCCTTCTGCTTCCGATCGTCGTAGCGTTACCTTCACTGGCTATCGGTGAAGAAACTCCTGCTGGCGATGCGGCAAAGACGGATGGAGATAAGGTCGAGAAGGGTCGGGATGTCTATTATAAGACAGAGGGGATTGTAGTTGGTGCTCCCGCTCCTAAAACTGTAGATGGACCCAGGGACTATCCGCGATATAACTTCGAGAGTCGTGTGTTGCTCTGGTTCGCCAACCAGCAGCATCTCTACTACGGTAGCTTTGTGTTGGCGGTGCCGATCTTTTGCATGATCATCGAATTCATGGGTGTCGTGACCAAGGACAAGGCGCTTGCGAAGCGATATGATCAATTGGCCTATGACTTTATTAAAATCAGTCTGACGGCCTACTCGCTCACGGCTATTCTTGGCGGTATTCTGATCTTTACCTTCCTTACGTTGTATCCAGCATTCTTCTCGTATTTGTCCGGCATTTTCCGTCCTGTCATGCACATCTATGCCTTGATGTTTGTGGCGGAGAGCGGCACTCTCTACATTTATTATTATGGCTGGGACAAGATGAAGGAAGGTTTTCTGAAGTGGATTCATCTGAGCATGTCGGTCATCCTGAATATTATCGGGACTCTCCTCATGTTCTTGGCGAATTCATGGATTGGCTTCATGATGTCGCCGGCCGGGGTCGATGAGCAAGGCCGATATCTTGGAAATATCTGGCATGTCATCCACACCGCCTTGTGGAACCCACTCAACCTTCATCGCATCCTTGGGAACATGGCCTTCGGAGGTGGTGTAGTCGCCGCGTATGCTGCCTATAAATTTTTGGCAGCAAAGACGGATGAGGATCGAGCTCATTATGACTGGATGGGCTATATCGCAATGGCATTGGGTGTGGCCTTCTTGATCCC
>CABVRS010000012.1:4498-22844 GCA_902500745.1 uncultured Nitrospira sp. | reverse complement strand
TGCCTCTTCTTTATGTTTGCGCTGAATAGCGTCATGATGAAAGGGGCAAAGCAGATGGGACCGATTGAGTGGGGTAAGATCTCTGCCCGCTCTCAGTACGCTCTTATCATGTTGGCGACTGCCTTTACGTGGATGATGGGATTGATGGGCTATATTCGCTCATCGGTCCGGCTCTTCTGGCACGTCAATGAAATCATGAGGGACAATTCACCGTGGGCCTATACGCACACGGTGGGATTTGCCGCCAACATGATTTCATTCAATGTCTTGTTTTTCTGGATCACGATTCTCTTTGTCTTCTGGCTTGGTAGCTTGACTGCGAAAAAAGTTCCGGTTGAAGCAAAAGCGGGAATTCCAGGGAGTGTCCCGCAGCCGGCTGCTAGTCATTAAACGACGTCCATTTTTGATAGACGGCTCAATGGCGGGGGAGGTTATCCTCCCCCGTTGTTGGTAGCTGTAGGAGGTCACGACCTTGGGTAACCTGATTGCTGAAGCACTCTCGATAGGTTGGGTGGCTCTTGCCATCCTTGCAGGGCTGCTGGTGTATTTTCAGATGTCTATCAGCGATCCTGCTGCAAAGAAACGCGCAGTTTTTAAGACATTTATCGGTATTGTCGCAACGTTGTTATTGTTCGTAGCAATTGCCAACTACAAGAACAATTTCTACGGTGAAAATCGATTGTTGCCTGTCTCGCTGGTTATGATCACCGTGACAACCTTCATCATGGCGCTGTATTTCACCAATCTGAGCGCCCTCCTGAAGATTGGCGGGATGATGTTCTTTGTCGCCGCATTTCTTTCCGGTTATGGAAACTGGCTCCCACAAGTCGAAGGTGGGTTCCCGCCGGTCGAAGAAAAGAAAACGTGGGATTCAATGACTCCGCAACAACTGGCTGATGAGGGTGAGAAGATTATCTTTGGAGGCGTCGGGAAGAATAAGGAGCAGGGCGCAATCGGCAAGGGGCAATGTCCGCTCTGTCACGCATTCCACGCTGGAATGCTTGGAGAGCGTGCGCCTAATTTATTAGGCCTCCCGACCCGTAAGGAACGGTTAGAAGATCCAAAATATTCCAAGGGTGATCCATCGAAGCGCATATATTCCATCAAGGAAGCTTTCCCTGGTTCCGGTACTGCAGAAACCGTCCAAGAATATATAGCCGAGTCACACTCCTGTCCGAGTTGCTATGTGGTGGAAGGCTATGGTGTCAAGGGAACGAATGACAAGGAAAGCCCGATGCCGGCTATTCATAAGCCACCTATTTCTCTGAGTCTTCCAGAGCTCGCAGCTGTGGATACATGGATGTATCTACGCGAGGGTATGGATGCTCCATCGTTCGAAGAGATCGTGAAGTCGTACGAGAAGTTTATTCCCGAAGGTGACCGTCCCAAACAGGAAGAGGAAAAAGCTGGTGCGGCGACGTCACTGATGGCTGATGGGTCCGAACCGGTCGATCAGATTTTTGCGAAAGCTCAATGTGTATCATGTCATACGATCCCTGGAATTCCTGGAGCTATGGGGACTATCGGTCCAAAGCTTGAAGAAGGCACAACCGCTTCACAGCGTATAAAGGACCCGACCTATAAAGGAACTGCTAAATCACCAACAGAATACATTATGGAGTCTATCGTCGATCCTAGCGCCTTCGTGGTGAAGCCGTTCCCTGATAACACGATGCCCAAAGTCTTCGGGCAAAAGCTGAGCGCTGGTGCGTTGAAAAAGATTGTCGATTATTTGTCACAGGTAAAAACCGGAGCGCCGCCACCAAAAATTTAGTAGCCTCCGAGTGCCTGTCATGCGGAGAGTAAAGGGAGTTTGCCGATGAAAGCCTTGATGTCGCTCTGTGCCTTAGTTGGAGTAGCTGGGCTACTCCTTCTGGGTGGAATGATTTTCGATGTCGTTCCATCGACGACAGTTCGATTGATTGAAGGGTACATGCCGGTTCAGATGCTGCTTGAAGTGGCCTGTTATGTGATCGGCTTTACCGGGTTGAGCTATATGTTGAATGCCATGGGTATGGCCATCCCACGGTTTTGGCAAGGTATTGGTTTCTGGGCCTTTTTTCTGCTCTATCTGAAGTACCGTATGTATCCTCCGATTCCCTTCAGTGTGCGGGCTATGTACGGAACTGTTTCCCTCGTCGCCGTCTTTATGTGGGTCTCAGCTAACGAAGAGGACTGGCAGAAATTCAAGCAGCCTATCATGAATGTGCTCGATGCGCAGACTGGCATGAACAAACTTCTGCGCTATGCCTATCTTGTGCTCTTGCCGATCCTCATCGGTGGATTTTCGTTTAACGCAATGATGCCGAAGTCGGAAGAGCCGATCGAGTTACGAACGGTTCACCCGGCACCACCGGCAAGCACTAAGGTTCATGGTAAGACCTATACATTGCAGACCTCGCAGAACCCTTACCGAGTGAATCCAGAAGGGAAATACGATCAAGAATTCTCAAACGCCAATATCGTTGAACAGAGTATGGGGCGCTTGATGAAGCCTAACGCCAACCCTTGGGATGATAAGAATCAGGGCTATCTAAAGTATGTACGAGAGGGTGGCGAGATCTTCTTTCAAAACTGCCATTTCTGCCATGGTGATAATCTGAATGGTCGAGGGCTCCATGCTTTCGCCTTCAATCCCATTCCTGCAAATTTCACTGATCCAGGCACAATCGCGCAGCTTCAGGAGACGTTTATTTTCTGGCGAGTATCAAAGGGTGGCATTGGGTTACCAAATGAAGGGTTCCCTTGGGCTTCCGTCATGCCTCCGTGGGAGCAACACCTGACCGTAGATGAAATTTGGAAGGTTATTTTATTCGAATACTGGCACACCGGCTATTACCCAAGGACCTGGGACTAATAGCAAAGTACACTGGTTGCCAACACGAAAATACCGATCAATATAGGAAAAATGAGGGTACACATGATGGACAGCATAACGTATAAGGCCGGGCTCTTGACGGCTGCTGCCTTTGGGCTTTTTCTAGGCGCCAGCTTCGGAAGTACGGTTGTTTCGGCACAAGGCATGCCGGAAGGGTTTAAGAAGGGAGATCTCGCGCCACCCCCTTCGGCTGAAATGATAGAAGCTGGGAAACGTGTGTATTTCACGAAGTGCGTCTGGTGTCACGGGGTAGACGGTGCCGGTGACGGACCTGGTGCCGATCGACTGTGGCCAAGACCGAGAAACTTCAATCAAGGAACGTTCAAAATTCGGCATACCGCGAGTGGTGAGCTTCCCTTGTTCGATGCGAAAAAACCGATTCCCGGTCAGAACGATCTTTTTGAGACAGTCACGCACGGACTCCCAGGTTCTGCCATGCCCTCGTGGGAAGGTATCCTGAGTGAAGAGCAGCGACTTCAAGTTCTGTCCTTCGTTACGACTGAGCTGGTGAAAGATCGTAAATTTACAGATAAGCAATCTGAAACTCAGACCATCCTTAACCTGGGAGAACTCAACCCCAAGCCAGCCACTGAGGAAAGTGTAAAGCGTGGAGCTGAGCTTATCGTAGAAAAAAAATGTGTTGAATGTCATGGGATGGAAGGACGGGGCGATGGAAACGCTTTCAATCTGAAGGACGACTGGGGCTTTTCTATTCAGCCGGCTGATTGGCATAAGTGTTGGAATTTTCGTGGCAGCCGTCAGGATCCCTATAATGTAAGGAATATCTTCCGAACATTCTCAACCGGCGTCAATGGCACACCCATGCCATCATTTGCAGATAATACGACAGTCGATGAGCGATGGGATATCGCCAACTTTGTTAACTCCCTTTGTGAGAGAGATTCGTTGGGCAATCCGCTCCCTATCGATCCACTAACGGACAAGCCGAAAATTAATTTCGTGATTCCGTCTGATCCGGTGGAAGGAGAAATCCCAACAGATATCGCAGCAGAAGCTTGGGCCAAGGCTCCGAAGCGGATTGTTGCAATGGGTGGGCAGATTACGCATAAGCCCAGGAACTTTGTGAATCGGATCGACGACATTTGGGTTCGCTCTCTCTATAATGACAAACACATCGTCTATCTTCTTGAATGGGATGATCGGACGAAGAGCGTCGCTGAAGGAAAGCTTCCATGGGCTCCGACAGAGGTCAATATCGATGTGAAGGAGCAGGATCCAAAGACAGGTGAAGAAGGTTCCATCGCTGCTCAGCAAAATAATTACGCTGTGTATAACGATGCGATTGCTATCCAGACAGCGGTGAAGTGGAAGGAATTACCCGCGCCTATCAAGCCTCGATATTTGTTCGGCACGAACGAGCAATTTCCCGTTGATATTGTGAAGTGGGAAGCTGATGGCTCACTCCGAGCGTTCTTGGGTACCGGATGGGATCAGGATTTCCAGGAACGTGATAATTACGAAGAGACCATGAAGCTTTTGATGGCCGAATGGAAGAATGGTCGCTGGTATGTGATGATCCAGCGTCCGGTGGGGAATAAGAAGGATCAAGATTATGATGAAGATACCTTCTTTGAAGTAGGGCAGTATATCCCGACCGTGTTCTTTGCCTGGGATGGACACAATGGCGATGCAGGGAGAAAGATGGCGGTCTCTGCATTCTATTACACGTTTATGAATCCGCCTGTTCCACAGGAGACCTATATCTATCCCGTGGTTATCGCTGTGGGTGTGGTACTCCTAGAAGGATGGGTGTTGACCCGTCGAGCGAATAAGAAAAAGGGAAAGACACTCTAGATTCAAAAGAAAAGAGAGCACTGTGATACAGGAGGGGGTAGGGTCGCCTACCCCCTCTTTTTTTTGAAAGAAGCGTCATCGCCATGATGATTACCGACGTGACCGGTGTGCTCCTAGCTGGAGGAAAGAGTCAGCGTATGGGAGAGGATAAACGCTTCCTTTCAATTTCCGGCAGGACTCTTCTTGAGCGGGGATTATCCGCTATGGGCGAACTGTTTCAGCATGTGTGTGTTGTGATTGCGCAGGATAGCCACTTTCTTCAAGCACATGTGCCGGTCTTTCGAGACCGAGTTCCTCATTGCGGCAGTCTTGGCGGTCTCTATACCGGGCTTTGTGAAGTCTCAACCCCATACGTATTCATCGCAGCATGTGATATGCCATTTCTCAGCTTGCAACTTGTCGAGTATATGAATGGGTTGAAGGACGAAGCAGATATTGTTGTCGCGTCTTGGAAAGATCAGATTCAGCCGACACACGCGTTTTATTCAAAACGGTGTACGGCCATCCTTGAAGATATGATTCGTACGCATGAATTGAAGATTCAGAAGGTGTTTCAACACCCCTCTCTCAACGTGCGATTTGTGATGGACCACGAGGTGAGTCGAATTGATCCGGAAGGGCGTTCATTCATCAACATCAATAATCCAGCTGATCTTGAGGCAGCTCGGTTGCTGCATGACGGTCCTACACCGTGATGATCAAGGAACCGTGAAGGCTTCCAGATGAATCGAAACATCGTCATCATTCATCCTGGTGCCCTCGGGGACGTGTTACTTGCCGTTCCGGCAATAAAGCAGCTGAGTGTGCGATTCTCGCAGCATACGATCGTGTTGATTGCTCGTGCGCCTGTGAGTCGATTGCTGGCTGAATGTCGGGTGATCGATGAATGGATATCCGTAGAATCCACCATATGCACCGGGTTGTTCGCAAATGTCAGTTGCCACTCTATTGAGTTGCGATCGTACTTAGCGCGATGCGATGCGGCTGTGGCATGGCTCGATGATACGGACGGTTCCCTGGCCAAGATTTTTCACGAATTCGGAATACCGCAGGTGCACATCCGATCGCCATTTTCTTCAGCATTACGAGGGGCACATCAGCGCGATCGTTTTCTAGAAACGGTTGGGGAATCCAGCACAAATGTTCCAGAGCAGGACGCACTGCAGATTCCTGAGCATCTCCGCGAAGAGGGCAGAGTTTGCCTGAAGGAGAGGGGACTATCGCAGGATAGCTCGCTGGTACTTGTTCATCCAGGAAGTGGAAGTGTTCACAAATGCCTGAGGCCGGAGAAATTAGCATGTATCGTTCAGGAATTGCAGCAGCGAGGGATGGCTCCCGTTCTGTTAGAAGGACCAGCTGATCATGATACGGTGGAGGTCGTGCTGCAGCGGCTCAGGAAGAAGCCGCCGGTTCTGCGGGATCTTGACCTCTCGCTGCTTGCCGGAGTTCTTGCGCAGGTAAAGTTGTATCTCGGCCATGATTCTGGCCTTACGCACCTAGCCGCGCTCTTGGGTGTGCGCACGATTGCGGTATTTGGCCCTACCGATCATCTTCGGTGGGCACCGCAGGGTGACAAAGTGACCATCCTACGCGGCGCGCCCTGCGTGTGTCTCTCATGGGATGCAGTGAAGCAATGCCGCGAGAAGCCCTGTCTCGAACTCTCAAGTGATGAGATCCTAGCCGCGTTGAAGCGTGAAACGATGGCGTAGTATCCGCAAGCCCTCGTAATTCCTAGTAAAACCGTCTTGTCTCTCAATACCTCATATGTTAGAGTGCCCCGTTAATTTTCTTTCTTAGATTAGAAGTTCAGGAGTATCGTTGTGCCGCAGGGAGTTGTACAGGAGAAGGTCACGACCGCCTTGCTTGGCGCGCTGGACGGTGCCAAGCAAAAGGGGCAGTTGAAGGCCGCTGCGTGGCCGGCACTGACGCTGGATGCGCCCAAACGACCGGAATGGGGTGACTTAGCTTCGACGGTGGCCATGACCTTGGCATCGTCCGAACAGAAAGCGCCCCATGATATCGCACAGATCATTGTGGACAACCTTTCACAGCGCGATCAACTCTTTGATCGTGTGGAAATCGTCCGCCCCGGCTTCTTGAACTTGACGATCAAACCGGCCCTCTGGCAGGAAGTGCTCCGTGAAGTTGAGCAGCAAGGGGCTCGATATGGCCGGGCGAATACAGGAACCGGCCGCCGAGTGTTGGTTGAATATGTGAGTGCCAATCCAACCGGCCCGTTGCACGTGGGACATGGGAGAGGCGCTGCCGTGGGGCAGGCCGTGTGTCGCTTGCTGTCGACGATCGGCTATGACGTGGTCGGCGAGTATTATATCAACGATGCTGGCCGGCAGATGAAGCTGTTAGGTGCGTCTGTCCATGCTCGGTATCTCGAGCTATCTGGGCGGACCGTCGACTTTCCGGAGGATGGCTATCACGGCACCTACATCACCGCCGTCGCACAACAGATTAAAGAACAGCTGGATCCTGTCGCAGGTGAACTGACTCCTCGTGATCTCGAAGCTCGTTGCCGGACTCTGGCCTATCAGGAACTACTGAAGCTCATCCGTAATGATCTCCAGTCATTTGGGATTGAGTTCGAATCCTGGTTCAGCGAAACCACGCTTCTGGACTCGAAGGCCGTCGAACGAGCGCTGGACGAATTGAAAACTCGTGATCTCTTGTTTGAACAAGAAGGCGCCTGGTGGTTTCGGTCATCGAAGTACGGTGATGAAAAAGATCGTGTCGTCAGGAAGCAGGACGGTGAACTCACCTATTTGGCCTCCGATATCGCCTATCACCATGACAAGCTCCGGCGTGGGTATGATGTGCTGGTCAATGTCTTCGGCGCTGATCATCATGGGTATGTTCCGCGCATGCAAGCCGTCATGCAGGCCTACGGACATCCGAAAGAGCGCCTCCAAGTGGTGCTCGTCCAGTTGGTCAAGCTGTTGCGTGGTGGAGTTGAAGTGAAGATGTCCAAGCGAACCGGCGAATTCATTACGATGCGGGAAGTCATCGACGAGGTTGGAGCGGATGCCGCGAAGTTCTACTTTTTGATGCGCGATTCCAACACTCATCTGGACTTTGATTTGGAGCTCGCCAAGCAGCGATCCGCGGATAATCCCGTGTACTACGTTCAGTATGCGCATGCCAGGATTTGCAGCCTCTGGCGTGTGGCCTGCGATCGGGGAATCGCTCGTCCGTCTGCAGCGGTGACCGATCTCACCGTCCTGACGGATCCGGATGAATTGGGGTTGATCAAAAAACTGTCCGCCTATCCTGAGGTCATTCTGGCCAGCGCGTTGGCCTTTGAGCCGCATCGTGTGACCTACTATCTCCAGCAATTGGCCGCGCAGCTCCATACGTTTTATAACAAGCATCGGGTGATGCCGCCTGCGACGGATCAAGATCGAGATGAACCTCCATCTGCTGAAATCGTCACTCCCAAGCTGACGGCTGCCAGACTGGTTCTGATGGGGGCCGTCCAGCAAGTCCTCAGGAACGGGCTTGAGGTGCTCGGTATCTCGGCGCCTGAGCACATGTAGCAGAGAGATCCAACGAACATGCGCTATCAGATCGATCAACCGGATCCGTATTGCAAGGGGCGTATCGGCCTGTTGACGACTGATCATGCGGTGATCGACACACCGACATTCATGCCGGTAGGTTCCCTCGGACCCGTGAAGGGGCTGGAGTCGGAGGATCTCCAGAAGTTAGGGTTTCGTCTCATCCTCAATAATGCGTATCATCTGTTCTTACGGCCCGGTCACAAGCGTGTTGCTGAAATGGGGGGGCTCCATGCGTTCACCGGGTGGTCGGGGGCCATCCTGACCGATAGTGGAGGGTTTCAGATCTTTAGTTTGGCGAAGTTGTGCGCGATCACCGATGACGGCGTCACATTTCAATCGCACATCGACGGCTCGACACATGTCATTACGCCGGAAAAAGCCATCGAGATAGAAGAATCGTTGGGGGCCGACATCATCATGGTGCTGGATCAGTGCGTGGCGCTTCCGGCCGACCGGCAGGTGATCCAGGACGGTGTGAGGCGGACCAAGCTCTGGGCCGAACGTTGTCAGGCGGCGCGGCGTCGGACGGATCAGGCCTTGTTCGGCATTGTCCAAGGTGGATTGGACGCTGACTTACGTGTCGCCTCAGCGAGAGAGTTAGGCGCCTTAGGCTTTGAGGGGTATGCAATCGGAGGGCTGTCGGTAGGGGAAGGAAAAGCCGACATGCATGCGATGCTCGATGTCACGGTTCCAGAGTTGCCGGAGAACAAACCGCGCTACCTTATGGGCGTCGGGCATCCTGAGGATCTGGTTGAAGGGGTCGCGCGTGGGGTTGATCTCTTCGATTGCGTGGTTCCGTCGCGGCATGGCAGAACAGGCTCGTTGTTTACGGCAGGGGGTCGAGTGGTCATCAAACAGGCCCAATACGCCGATGATGAACGGCCGATCGACCCTGATTGTGGCTGCCCGGTCTGCAGTCGATACTCACGAGCCTATTTACACCATCTGTTCTTGGTCAAGGAAATGCTGGGAGCGAGGCTGAACACGATCCACAACCTTTGGTACTTTTCAGATTTGATGCGCCGAATGCGGGAAGCCTTGGCGGAGAAGCGGTTTGCCGCGTTCCGAGACGAGTTTTATCGGAATCGGGACCGGCAGGTCGAGCTGTCCGGGCCCACCAACGATGAGCGAGAAGCGCAGGCTGACTTTCATGGGAGTTGTCATACATAGAAGGGATACGTTCGATGTTGATGGAATCAATCGCATGGGCGGAAGGCACGGGTGGAGCGAGTTCACTTGCGAGCGGAGGGGCGGGAGGGATGGTGTCGCTGATTCCGTTTCTCCTGATCTTTATCATCTTCTATTTTCTCCTGATCCGCCCGCAGCAGAAAAAGCAAAAACAGCTGCAGGCCTTGTTGGATACGCTGAAAAAAGGGGATAAGGTGGTGACGACGTCCGGAATCTGGGGCACGATCACCAACCTTGGGAAACAGACGGTCACGCTACAGATCGCGGATAATACGAAGATCAAGATGCAGCGAGAGAATGTTGCCCGCGTCCGCAGCGAAGAAGAGGATAAAGACAAGGACGCGTAGGGTCTACGAGAGAAGAGGGTTCAGACGAGATGAAAAAAGTAAGTGGGCGCTTATGGTTGTTGACGTTGCTGATCCTGGTGTCGGTCGTCTCTTTTTTGCCGTCCTATCAACCGGCCTATCAAGCGATGCCGAGTTGGCTGAAGGAGATGTTGCCGAATAAGGGCATCACGCTGGGGTTGGATTTGCAGGGTGGCATTCATATGGTGCTGGAGGTGGATGAGGATCGTGCCGTGGAGATCGCGGTCGATCGTTCTGCCACGGCCCTGCAGGATCTTGTCGTTGAGAAAAAGATTCTGATCGAATCAACGAAGAGAACCGCGCACGATCAAATCACGATTCAGGCGAAGGATACCGATGCGAAAGCGGCAGTTCAAAAACTGATCGATAACTTTCCCATCTTCGTCGAGAAGGAATCAGCCGGATCGGTGACCACCGTGGTGTGGGAGCTGCGTGAAGCGGAAACGAAACGGATTAAGGATTCGGCGATCAACCAGGCCTTGGAGACCATTCGCAACCGGATCGATCAATTCGGTGTGACCGAGCCTATCGTACAACGGCAAGGGCTCAAGCAGATCGTCGTGCAGTTGCCTGGCGTGAAGGACCCCAAGCGCGCCAAGGACCTCATTAAAGAAACGGCATTGCTTGAATTTAAAATGCTGGACGAAGATATCCGACTCGATCTGCCGGCGCGTGTGATGAAGGACAAGGAGGCGGACGTGCTTCAGCAGTTCGCCGGCAAACTGCCTGAGGAAGACCAAATCCTGTTCGAGCGGGAGGTCGATAAAGATACCGGTGTCGAATTTCGTATGCCCTATGTCGTCAAAAAGCGGGTCATGCTGACCGGCGACGTATTGAGCGATGCGCGAGTGTCCATCGGCCAATTCAATGATCCGTACGTATCCATCACGTTCGATTCAAAAGGTGGGCAGGAATTCGAACGGATTACGGGTGAGAACGTCAAAAAGCGCATGGCGGTCGTCTTGGATAACACGATCTACTCAGCACCGGTCATCCAGGAGCGTATTTCGGGAGGACGAGCGCAGATTACCGGAACCTTTACGACGCAGGAAGCCAACGACTTGGCGATCGTGCTGCGGGCCGGTGCGCTACCGGCGCCTCTGAAGATCGTGCAAGACCTCACGGTCGGCCCATCGCTGGGGCAGGACTCCATCGATAAGGGAATCAGGGCGACCTTGATTGCCGGAGCCATGGTGGTCATTTTTATGGTTGTCTACTACCGCCTGTCCGGTGTGATTGCGGACTTTGCGTTGATCTTGAATCTGGTGTGTCTGATGGGCGCATTATCCGCATTGACCGCCACGTTGACCCTACCCGGTATCGCCGGGATCGTGCTGACCATTGGGATGGGTGTCGATTCAAACGTTCTGATTTTCGAACGTATACGTGAAGAGCTGCGAGGGGGGAAAGCCGCACGATCGGCGATCGATGCGGGGTATGACAAGGCCTTGCTGACAATCATCGATTCGCACGTGACGACCCTGATCACAGGGGTCGCGTTATTCCTCTTCGGGACCGGGCCGATCAAAGGATTTGCCGTGACTCTGTGCCTGGGCATTACCATCAATCTTTTCACGGCTTTGGTCGGCACGAAGGTGATCTTTGACCTGATTTATCAGAAGCAAAAGGTAGAGACGCTGAGCATCTAACGATGAATTCATCGGTGATGAGCGTTCAAGGGGAGACGAAGGGTCAGAACAAGGGAGCGCGCATGTTAGAGATTCTCGGGAAGACCAACATTGATTTCATGGGCAAGCGCAAGTTCGCATTTTTCTTTTCGGGAATTATGGTCTTGCTCGGGCTCATTGCCCTCATCCAGATTGGATGGGGGTCAGCCAATCTGGGTATTGATTTTTCCGGTGGGACGGCTGTCCAGCTGAAGTTCGAGCAGCCAATCCGAATCGATGAGGCTCGTAAGGCCTTGGAGGCGAACGGGTTGGGCAATGCGGAGTTGCAGGAATTTGGACAAGACAACAAACTACTGATTAGGGTGAAAACGTCAACGACAATCGAGGAAAAGATCGCGGAGCGCGTGGTGGAAATCTTCAGCAAGGAGTTCCCAAGCCACAAATTCGTGGTGGACTCAACGACCGAGATCGGGCCGACCATCGGGAAAAAGCTTCAGGAAGATGCACTTGTGGCCATCATCATCTCCTTTGCCGGTATCATTTTATACATTGCGGCACGATTCGAACTCCGGTTCGGTGTGGCCGCTGCCCTCGCCACATTTCATGACGTCTTGGCCGTCGTGGGAGCGTTCTACATATTAGACAAGGAAATCACCCTCTTGGTCGTGACGGCACTGTTGACGCTTGCGGGGTACTCGTTGACGGATACCGTCGTCGTCTTCGACCGGATCAGAGAGAACCTCAAATCGCGCCGGCGCGAGAGCGAGGAAGCCACGATCAACACGGCTGTCAATCAGGTGCTGAGTCGCACGATTGTGACGAGCGTGACGGTGGTGCTCGTCCTGATCCCATTGACTTTGATGGGAGGAGAAGTCCTGCACGATTTCTCCTTGGCGCTTCTCTGGGGCGTTATCTTCGGGACCTACTCATCCGTATTCGTCGCCAGCCCACTCCTACTTATGTGGCCCGGCGCGTCGGGTCGGCTCTTGAAACGACACTGAGCGAATGGTGGAATAGAAAGGCGTCGTTCGTTCGGGAGTATAGTCACTGGTTTCAAGTTTCAGATTTCAAGTTGTCCGAGAACAACTCCGCAAACGTGAAACGAGAAACTTGTAACTTGAAAATTTGAATCAGAACGCTTCACGAGATTCGCTCGCCTCGCTGGGTCGGCGAAGCGGGCGTCACACTTCACAGATTTCCGCATCCGTTGCGGAGCATCCTTATGACACTCTGGAGCCGGTCTCACAGTCTCCAGCAGAAGATCATCGCAGCGATTGTGATGGTCGGCCTCCTGCCGCTGGTCCTCCTTCTCATCCTCATCTATGTAGAAGAACGGCGTGCCTTGCGGGAATCCACGGGGACGAATTTTAAGGAAGTCGCCGTCGAAGCGGCGCGTCGGATCGAACTGCACGTAAGCCGAAGTACGAATGAGGCCCAGCAGCTCGCGACCACGCCTTTTCTCCGTACGGCCGTCTCGGAGGCCAACCGTACGTATGAAGGGAAAGACCCGCAGAGCATTTCGAAAATCATCCAGGATTGGCAACAGCGCTGGAAGCAACGTGATAAGCGAAGCGAGTTTCCTCTCTTTGTCAACCAAATCGTGACCAACTACTTGATTCAATGGCATGAAATTCGAAAGTCCGACTATGTCGGCATCTTGATCACGGATGGACAGGGAGCCTTGGTTGTCAGTTCCTTGCCGCAAGTTGAATACTCCTATGCCAAAACCTCGTGGTGGCAATCGGTGGTGCAAGGCGCAAGTCAGCATCCCTATGTGAGTGACATCACATTCGATCCGGCATTTGGGACTCACGTCATCGCTGTGTCGGCCCCGATTTTTGACGATCAACGTCGTGCCGTGATCGGGGCCGTGACGATTTTACTCCGACGTGACACGCTGTTTCAGTCCATTGCCGAGGGCTCATTCGGTGCGACGGGTCATGCCATTCTGTTCGCCTCCGATGGAAGCGTGGTGATTTGCCCGGTCCTTGGAGCTGAAGGGCATTCCGTCGATTCCACAGTGCTCACCGCGCTGGAGGCGATGACGCCCGGGTGGGCGGTGGTGGACGACGATTCACATGGACATCAGCAGGCCTTGATTGGATATGCGCCGATTCGGTTTGCGGATCGCCTCGCCCATGGGAGTCTGGGCGGAAAACGCTGGATCACCGTCGTACGTCAGGATCCAACAGAAACCTTCGCTCCGTTGGGTGAGTTGATCGTCAAGACCTTGGCATTTGGCGTCGTGGTCTTGATCGGGCTTGGTGCGATTGGGGTAATGGCGGCCCGCTGGATCGCAATGCCCATTCGGCTGTTGCAGGAGGGAGTGCATCAAATCGGAAGCGGTCGCTTGGAACAGCGATTGGATCTAAAAACCGGAGATGAGATTGAACGGCTCGCCGTAGCCTTCAATCACATGGCCTCCAATCTTCAGCGTTCATTCGGTCATCTGGAACAGCGGGTCATAGAGGTTCGGCAGTTGGAGGAGAAATATCGCGACCTGATCGAACATGCCCCTGAAATGATCTGCCAACTGGACCGAGGCGGCCGGCTCGTGCACGTCAATACCACAGGCCTCGAGAAACTTGGATATGCGCACGATGAAATTTTGGGCATGAAACTATGGGATCTCGTTCCCAACGGGCAAGAATCAACAGTGTTACACTATCTCGAACAACTTGTCAGTTGCGGGCACAGTTCAATGGAGACGGTGTTGCTGGCGAAGGATGGCCGTCATATCGATGTGGAGATTCACGCGACGGCGCTGATCGACCACGATCGAGGCGGGTTGGTGCATTCGCGCGCCTTCGTCCGGGACGTGACGGAACGACGTCGGTTGGAGCAGGAACTGCAGCGGTACACGGCGGGGTTGGAGCAGGTGATTTCCGACCGTACCAGGGAATTGAGTGCCTCACAGGCTCGCTACAAAGCGTTGTTCGATTTCGTCGCTGATTCCGTGTTTATGGTGAGCCCCGCCGGGACGGTGGTCGCCGTGAATGAACGGGAAGCACACGTGTTGGGCTATGCCGAATCGGACATCATGGGAACAAATATTCTCGAGATCGTGCCACACGCATACCATCAGGCGTTTACCGGTTGGTTGGGTGATGTCAGTGCGGAAGCGCGGCAGGTTCCGACGCAGGAAATCATGGTGTACCATGCCGATCGACATGAGATGCCGATGGAGATGGATTTGATTCGAGTGGGTGAGACCGACCCAGTGCTCGTCATGGTGCAGCTTCGTGATATTACCGATCGGAAAAAACTGCAGCGTCAGCTGCAATCGTACCGCGAAGATCTTGAATTGAAAGTACGCGAGCGCACGAGAGAAATCGAAGAAACCAAGCAGTATCTCGAAAATCTGCTCGAGAATGCCAATGACGTCATCTATATCCTCGATCTGGAACAGCACTTCACGTACGTCAATAGCAAGGTGAACGCCTGGGGCTATCGCAAAGATGATTTGATCGGTCGTCCGTATCTCTCGCTCCTGTCTCGGCGCCATCGAGGACGCCGACTGAAGAACACATTGGATATCGGCGCCAAGCAGGTGTATGAGGTTGAAGTGGTGACGCGGTTGGGTGAACCGCGCACCGTTATGGTCAGCGTGTCGCCGCTGCAAGGAGTGGATGGAGACATTCTCGGCGTGCTCGGCATCGCGCGCGACATGACGGAGACCAAGAAGCTGGAGCGACAGATCCGAAATGCCGAAAAACTGGCGTCTATTGGGAAGCTGGCTGCGGGTGTGGCGCACGAGATCAACAACCCGCTCGCAGGGATCCTCAATTGTCTCTATAACCTTCGGAAGGGAACGTTGTCGGTGGCACGCCAAGAGGAATATTGGGCGTCCATGGAGTCCGGCGTTCGGCGTGTGCAGAAAATCGTTCGGCAGTTGCTCGATTTTTCACAACAGCACGAGCCGGAATTCAGTCCGGCCGATATCAATCGCATCGTTGAGCAAGTGCTGGTGCTGACGACCCATCTCTTCGCGCCCAATCACATTCGCTTGGACAGTGTCCCGGGTCATGACTTGCCGAGTGTCATGGTCGATCGGCACATGATTGAACAGGTCTTGATGAATCTCATCTTGAACGCCGTGCAGGCGATGAAAAAAGGGGGGACGCTGACGATACGGACATCCGTGGAAGAGGGGGTGTGCCGTGTGGCGGTCTCAGACACAGGATCAGGCATTCCGGCATCAGTACTCCCGCGCGTCTTCGACCCATTTTTCACGACAAAAGGTGAAGGGGAGGGGACAGGGCTCGGCCTTTCCGTGAATCTTGGTATCATGGAGCGTCACGGAGGAAGAATTTTGGTGGAGAGTGAGGTCGGAAAGGGGACGACGTTCACGCTGTGCTTGCCGGTGTCACGAGAGCGCTCGTTGGCGGAGAAGGAAGTATGAAGGGGCTGAATCTCTTGCTGGTCGACGATGAGCCGTTGATGCGTCTATCAATGATGGATGCGTTGGAGGCCATCGGTTGTCATGTCCATGCGGCATCGACAGGTACAGAAGGCATTGACGCGCTTCACGCAAAAGCTTTTGATGTGGTGATTACCGATCTTCGGTTGCCTGGCGCAGATGGGTTGGCGGTACTGAAGGCAGCCAAAGAAAAGGACCCTTTGACAGAAGTACTGGTCATCACCGCCCATGGCTCCGTGGAAACCGCCGTGGGAGCCATGAAGCTGGGGGCTTTTGATTACGTCATGAAACCCTTTCAGATGGATGAATTACTGTTGATCGTCGAGCGGATCGGAGCCGTGATTACTTTGCGCCGAGAGAATCAGGATCTCAAGCACCAACTTGAAGATAAATTTTGCTTCAACGGCATTTTGGGGGCGAACAGTCACATGCGGGCCGTCCTCGACAAAATTAAATTGGTGGCTGAGACCGACTCGACGGTGCTGATCGTCGGTGAGAGCGGAACCGGCAAGGAATTGGTCGCGAATGCGTTGCATCAGAACAGCGCTCGACGCGGGTATCCCTTGATCAAAGTGAGCTGCGCGGCCTTGCCGGAGACGCTCCTGGAGGCGGAACTCTTCGGCCATGAGAAGGGCGCGTTTACGGGAGCATTGCGCCAACGAAGAGGCCGATTCGAAATGGCGAATCGAGGGACTCTCTTCCTTGATGAAATCGGCGAAATCTCACCGGTCGTCCAGGTGAAACTCTTACGCGTTCTCCAGGAACGGACGTTTGAACGGGTTGGGAGCAATGAGACGATTGAGACTGATGTGCGGCTCGTGTGTGCCACGCAAAAGGACTTGCGCAAAGAGGTGGCGCAGGGACGATTTCGTGAAGACCTCTTTTATCGACTCAACGTCGTACCGATCATCGTTCCGCCGCTCCGGCAACGGCAGGAAGACGTCATGGTCATTGCCCAACACGTACTGGAAAGGTGCGCGGAGAAGCTGAATAAGCCGCTGCGTGGATTTTCCCAGCCGGCCCATGAGTTGTTGCTTCGCTATTCGTACCCTGGAAACGTGCGGGAGTTGGAGAATATGGTGGAGCGAGCCGTGGCACTCAGTCGAGACCGAGCCACCGTGCAACCGGCCGACCTCTGTGGTTTTCAATCCTGCCCATATCTGGGCGGTACGCCGCAGGAATCCTGCGGTTTTTGCAGCGAGGGCTTAACCGGAGGCCAACGGAAAAAGGATATGACGGTGACGTCCCTTGCCGCTGCCAGGGAAGGTTTTGAGAAAGACTACATCGTCTCCGTGTTGGAGCGGGTCGAGGGGAGGCGCACGACCGCATCGAAGATCTTGGGATTATCCAGAAAAGCGCTCTGGGAAAAGTGCAAACGTTACGGCATCCCCTCCGCGCACAGTGATGGTGAGGACGATACCTAACGGTGGTGCGATGAGGGGGAAGGCGTGCGGTGTTCAGGTATGAGGCTTCAGTTCAGAATTGCAGGAGGATTGGTACGATGAATATGTGGAACCGGGTTCTCACTATTTCACTGGGTGTAGTGCTTTGTGTCGGGGTTGCCCATGCGGCTGAACCGGCTGAAGTAGCACAGTTCGTCAAGGCTCGCATCGAGATCGGGGAGATGATGACGAATTACTTCAAGGGTGGGTCGGGGTATGGCGAGGGGCAGCGTCCATCTCAGGAACAAATGCGCCAAATGGGAACGGATATCAATGCGAAGCTGACGGCGCTCTTGGCGAAACACGATCTGACGCTCGATGACTATCGCAAACGAAGTCCGGAAGTATTTGCGGATGATGCGGCGGTCAAACAGTATCTCAGCGAGCATCCCGACCTCAAACAACGCTACGAAGCCCTGCCGCTCGATCGGATGGGACGTGGGGGTAGTACAGGGCGGGGGTACTAGCAGAGGATGTTGAAAAAGGCCTCCAGCTTCGTTCTCGCGTCGCTCAAGGCCTCAACGTACCAACCGCGTACGCCTCGGCCTTTCGCTCGCTGCGGCCTTGCCGGACGACCTTTTTGAACATCCTTTTGGAGACATTCGTTGACCATGACCTCTAAGAGAGTGGGCGGTTGCAAGCTGTTTTCAAGTATAGGCCCATAAACTATGGAATATCGACATCTTGGTCGGTCAGGATTGCAAGTCAGTCGGCTCTGTCTCGGCACGATGAATTTCGGGCCCCAGACGAGCGAGCAGGACAGCTTCGCCATCATGGATCGAGCGTTAGAGCTCGGTATCAACTTTTTCGATACGGCTGATGTGTACGGCTGGAAACTCGGCGAAGGGTGGACGGAGCAGATCATCGGTCGATGGTTTGCGCAAGGCGGCGGTAGACGAGACAAGGTGGTGTTAGCGACCAAGGTATATGGCCGGATGGGCGATTGGCCGAATCAGTCTCGCTTGTCGGCCGTCCATGTCAAACGCGCCTGTGAGGAGAGCCTGCGTCGGTTACGGACGGATTGCATCGACGTCTATCAGA
>CABVRS010000012.1:0-4398 GCA_902500745.1 uncultured Nitrospira sp. | reverse complement strand
GCCTGTGAGGAGAGCCTGCGTCGGTTACGGACGGATTGCATCGACGTCTATCAGATGCATCATATCGATCGTGACACGCCGTGGGATGAAGTCTGGCAAGCGATGGAACAGTTGGTCCGAGAAGGAAAAGTGGTGTATGTGGGCAGCAGCAATTTCGCTGGTTGGCACCTGGCGCAAGCGCAGGAGACCGCGCGCAATCGGCACTTCTTGGGACTGGTGTCGGAGCAGAGTCTTTACAATCTGACCGAGCGAAGCATTGAGCTGGAAGTCATTCCAGCCTGTGAGAACTACGGTATTGGTCTCATCCCTTGGAGTCCGTTGGGGCGTGGGCTCTTGGCCGGTGTCCTGCAATCCGCAGACAAGGGACGTCGAGCGGATGAGGATCTGAAAAAAGAGGTGGCCAAGTCTCGTTCAAAACTGGAAGCCTATGAGGCCCTGTGCGAACGAATCGGCGAACGACCTGCGGATGTTGCCCTGGCTTGGCTGCTGCATCAACAGGCCGTCACGTCGCCGATCATCGGTCCTCGTACCATGGAGCAGCTTGATGGTGCGATGCGGGCACTCAGTCTGACCTTGAGCCAGGAAACGTTGAAGCAGCTGGACGATCTTTTCCCCGGCCCGGGTGGCACCGCACCGGAAGCCTATGCCTGGTGACAGTGGGGCAATGTGAGCGATTCTGCAAATCGTGGTCTGTCAGCGAGGAATCCTGCCGATTGGATGACCGCCGTCGGTGTCCTCGGACGATTGTGGATAGAGTTGCGCGAGTCGTTCGATGAGGGGTTTCGCTTCAGGCGTGCTTGTGGCGGTCGGCTTGCTGGGGGCATGCTCCCAGGCTAAGGTGTGAATTCCTGCCTCTGTCAGCCCTACGCGTATGATCTCGACCATCGCTTCAACGGTGATCTCAGTCCAGGGTCGAAGGTCCAGGACCCGATCCTCCGGTCTGCCGGGCGGAGGGGATTCATGAATGAGGGCCCAACATCGGTTGAAAATCGTTGCGCGGAGGGATGTGGGAATATTGAGCGTGGTCAGACGAGACGTGCAGAGTGCCGTCACAAACAGGACGAACTGAAGGTCCGGCATCTCAGGACGATGGATATCGAGCGTGTGCATCATCGATGACCTCCTGCCTAAATCGTTGGAAAGAATTCAAAGGATGACGATGCCTCAATCGACGATGGTTGAGCGTGAAACGTCGCCGTACACGTCGGCATAGATATCGAAGAACGCGTCGATACTATCGAGTAGCTGTGCCTTGATTTCATCCGCAGTGCCGTTCATCACGTGCAGCGTCATGTCGCCGACCGATCCATCGGGCAGGAGAATGGGCACACGCGGGTGGGTGAGCTCGCTCGCCGTGCCTTTATCCAGCCGCAAGCCATAGTTCAGTGTATAGCGAGACTTCGTAATTGTGGCGGTTGATAGTCTGTCCATCGTGATCTCTCTCCTCGCAGGTCGGCGCCTGCGTGTATAGGCTGACGGGTGGAAGATTCGGGCGGGCCGTATGGGCCTTCGCCGAAATCCCCCACCCATGTGATTACGCCTTTGTGACTGCCGCCACCGGCTTCTGGGCGAACTCTTTGTACCCGTATCGCTCGGCTAAATAGGCCTTGGCGTCCTCACTGACATACTCGGCAAACTTGTACCGGTCATCCTCGACGGTTTTGGCGTCTGCCATGACCTGGTCGGTCGGGATCGCATACTCGATGTTGCAGGACGTATAGGCTTGGATATAGGTCGGACCGACCTCGCGAGCGATCAGAACAGCCTTCTTGATGCAGCTTTCCACACGACGCGGATTATTCGGCACGACGGTGGCGATGTAGGCGCAGCCGGCGATCTTCGCCATGGCGACCATATCCATTTTCTCGAACTTCTTGCCGAGGGGCGCCATCTTCAACACCGCCCCTCTCGTCGTCATTCCGCTCTCCTGCCCTCCGGTATTGCCGTAGACTTCGTTGTCCAGCATGATCGTCGTAAACCGTTCCTTCCTGAACCAGGAATGGAGGACTTGCTGGAATCCGATGTCGGCGGTTCCGCCGTCACCGGCCATCACCACGACATCCTTGGGCTTATCGCCGAAACGAATCCGCAATCCGCGAGACAGCCCACTGGCGACGCCGTTTTGGTCCCCGTAGTTACCGTAGACGAATGGAATGGCCGCCTGTGAAATCGCCAGCCGGCCACAACCGGCGGTCCCGACGGTAATCGTGTCTTCTGGATTCGGGAATGCGACGATCGCCAGCCGGATGAACAGGGTCATCGCACAGCCGGCGCACATGGGATGCTCTTCGAGGATTTCTTTGAAATTGCCCATCTGCGACACGGTCGTCTTCTTCCCGAAGGGCCCGTGCTCTACCATGTCCCGATATTCTTTCGGCATGAACGTGTCGAATCCCGGGGTGAACTTCACATAATCAAGACTCATTGGAGACCTCGCTCTTTCTGTTATCCGTCATGACGGTGGTGTGTGCATCTCGCCCGCCGCTCACTGCGTTGCTGCTGTGTAGTCCGTGTGTCCGGTTCATCCTCCACGTCCCGCCAGCACCCCGGATCGCATGCCGATCGCTTTTTTCACTTCCTCGACGATCACTTCCGGCGGCAAGGTCATGCCGCCGCAGACGCGCGGTCCGGCGACGACCCGCTCGTGGTTGGGGATGGTCGCTTTGATTTCTTTGGCCATCCATCCGATGACATTGAACTCAGGCACGATGATGTGTGACGCGTGTTTGGTCGCCTCGCGGAGTTCGTCTTCCGGCCATGGACGCAGGGTCTTGATCTTCACGAGTCCAACGCGGACCCCTTCATCGGCCAGCAGGCGGATGGCTTCACGCCCTTGGGAGACGGCCGTTCCAGACGACACGATGAGGATGTCGGCATCGCCGTCTTCGACATCGATCAACCCATCCAGCCAGGCGATCGTATGTTTGCGCGACCGTTCCGCAGCCGCCCAGATTTCCTGTTGCCAGCTCGCGTGCGTGGCGTAGCTGATGTAGTTACTCTTCATCACGAAGGGATCGCGCATCATCCGGACCGGGGGACATTCCATATCCATACAGGGGACGGGTGAGCGATAGGGATCATACGGGGGCAGACACATGTCGACCGGCGTCAAGTCGACGACGTCTTTCGTATGGGTCACGAAGAAGCCGTCGCAACAGAGCGCCAAGGGTAAATGCACGTCCGGCTCTTCCGATACCATGTAACCCTTGAGAATCCAGTCGTAAAAATCCTGTGCGGTTTCCGCATGCCAGACGAGCATGCCCGTGTTCATGAGGTAGGCGATCTCGATGGTATCCGGTTGGATCGAGAGGGGAGAATTGATACCGCGGCAGGTGACGATACATTGGATGGGCAATCGGGCTCCAGACCACATCGGAAAGTTTTCCATGGCCCTCATCGTGCCGGGCCCGGCGGTCGTCGTGAAGACACGGGCCCCGCCGAAGGCGGCACCGGCGCACTGTGACATGACCGCGAATTCGCTCTCGCCACGGAAATAATCGCCGATATACCCCTCGGCAAAGAGCTCGCCGCACAGGGCGGCGGCCTCGCTCTGAGGCGTAATGGGGTAGGCCACCATCACATCGACGTTGGCGCGTCTGACGGCCTCCTTAATGACCTCACTGCCGGTAAAAAACGACGGCGTGCGAGGTGCCTCATTCATCATCACGCGTGGATCGGTGATGACTTGCCCCTTTTTATTCGTGGTTCCAATAATGGCTGTAGTCTCCATGGCTACTTCCTTTCTATCGAACGGCGGTGGCCGGCGATCCGGCGTACCGTGCATGCCGTTATGCGCTGAATGAACTGCCGCACCCACAGGTCGTTTTGGCTTGTGGGTTCTTGATGGCAAAGCCGGAGCCTTGCACGCTGTCCATATAGTCGACTTCGCAGCCGGCCAGCAGCGGGGCGCTCTGGGAGTCCATGATGACCTTGACGTCACCTTTCTCGATCACTGTGTCGTCTTCACTCATGGTGGACTCGAAACTCATCCCGTACTGGTAGCCATGGCACCCACCACCCTTCACGTAGACGCGTAGGCCGACCGTGTCTTTCTCTTCTTGCATGAGTTCTCGGATCTTTCCTTCTGCCGTCGGTGTAATGGTAATCATAGCGTGGCTCCTTCTATCTGCATGAAGTGATATGGTCGATAAACCTCAGCTCTACTCCTGTGCGGAGGCACCTCTGCCAGCCCAAGCGATGAAGGCTCTTGGACAAAGGTCGTCGACACAGGTTTTTCGAGGAACATGCGGCGCAAAAGCGGCGGAGACCAGGGAATCGGTCGCGCAAGACATGGGAGGGAGAGACGGTGACGCGCGAGGATAGGACGGTCGGCGTGGCTCAATACGTCATAGCATCACCCTGGGCGCATTGGGCATGAGAGTCAAGCGTTATTAAGGG
>CABVRS010000011.1 GCA_902500745.1 uncultured Nitrospira sp. | reverse complement strand
GAAAGCCGTCCTTCTCAAGATAGTGCTTGACCAATTGTGCGATCTCCGGTTCGTCTTCGACGATCAGAATCGTTTTTGGACGTTGCGACGCCATACACAGCTCCTCTCATCACGACACATACCACCGGCAGCCGCAGCATACCCTGTCTATGTTACAGGAGTATTAAGAGATTAGGACTGAACGCTCATGTCTATCTCCTCAGGCCATCTAGCCCTAGAGGATATGCTTCACGCTCACCGGTGGCGTGGGCATGCGATCATTAGGAGGGACGAAAACCACAGATTCGCTTGAGTTATTGGTGAGTTGTTACGGACCGAGCAGTGCCTTCATCTCTTCTTCGGCCAATTCGATGGCGCCGCGAGGCGTATAGTGCACATCGTCAAGAAGTACGTCGGACAATCGGTTGGGTTGACTCGCTTTCCATCCCCGCTCATCCATCAATCGTCGTGAGTTGATGACGAGCACGTTCGGATCGGAGGCGGCAATGGCTCGTTGGGCTCCGACATATTTCCTATATTCTCCCTCCTGCATGGCGGTCAACCCTTTCCTATAGGGATCGCTCATGAGGATAATTGGAAAATCGGGCTTGCCGCTCCAAGAGCGGATGCGGGCGATCAGCCGCTCCGTGTCTTGGCGGAACGCCTCTGCAGTCGATCCTTCACCGGCATCATTGGCGCCGAAGTGGAGAATGGCCGTGTCGAACCCCATGGCCCGAAACAGGAATCCAGAAGCCTTGTACGCATTCAAGAACTCTCTGGTAGATAATCCGCCGGCACCGAGATCCTGGATGACGAGTCCATGTGGACATTGATCACTCCTAAAACGTGCGCCGATGATATCCGTCAGGGCCGAATTTGTATTCCCAAGGAGCTCCAGCTGGAGATGAGGTTTGCCATTAAAAGGCAGCGGGACTGTTGTAAATGACTTGACGATAAACGTCGCATCAACCAACGAGACAGGCGCTGTTTCTTCGATCGTCGCTGTTGCGGAATAACTCGGCACCAAGTCGGATGGGCGTGCCTTATAGAGAATGCCACCGGACTGCGGATGAGTCGCCGCAAACACCTCAGCCCGTACTGAACCTTGCGTGCAGAAGTATTGATTGGTGGTCGGAATTTCTGCTGCTGGGTTAAGACTGCGCGCATCAGGTTCGAGGACCATCAACTGACCGTACTGCTGTCCGCTCACCGATTGCGGTCCAGCCGGCGCGGCATGCGCTGCAGCCGGAATGCCCGGCAAGAGCCGCTCCGTGGGAATGCGGGTCGGAGAGGCTCCGGGACGGGCAGTCGCCCCTCTCAGGAGCCAATCTCCATAAGGAGTACCACCACCAAATGATTGATAACCGGCCACGACGGTCTCAGGCACGTTCTGGTATCGTTTCCACGCTTCGTATTGAAGGCGCGGCACATACACCTCACCCTTTCCTTCCGGTGATGTTTCCTGTGAATCTCCAAGCATCGCAATACGGACAGTGCGAGTCCGTGCCTGCGTCCAAAGGCCGGAGAATAGAGCCGCCGATCGAGTAAAGGACGGTTCGACTTGATCAAACGGCAGCAGTACAGCCGGTGGGGGTGGAGGTGGCGGAGGATCAATCGGCGGAGAGCCAGTTGGTGAACCCTTCGTGATGCCATGACGGGCAATCATTTCTTCCACCGTTACGATTTCAACTTTCCCCTCACCACGCAATTTCACGAGATAGTCAGCCACGGCGTCAAAGTCCTGATCGTACCGCTGCCACTCTAAACCGAGTTGCTCGCCGTACTTCACCGCATGGTCGATCGCCGCGATGATCTCGGTCAATGACCGAGCATCGCCTGACACCGCCCACAGATTGTAGGGGTTGGTGAGCCCTCCATAGAGCGAGCGGCCTGTATTGTCGGAGAAAATGTTGCCGCTGTACGCAGCTACTACGCCTCGTTTCGCCAGCTCAGCATCGAGCGAGGCGTTGTGCTTGGCATCTTCGTAGCACCAGAAGATCGGACGGCGGTAGCCGAGCCGCTGCAGATCAGTGAGATGCTGGTCCATATCAGCGGCAGCACTCTCGAGCGTGTGGAAATCTAGGTAGTTGAGTCCCTCCGTGGATTCGCCGCCGATGGTCCATCCGGCTGCCACCATCTCTTTCAGTTGGCCATTGGTGAATCCCCCTTCCAACTCCACGCGGCCGGGATCTTTGAGCATTTCGGTCACCGGGCAGTAAGAGCCGATCAGGTTGCGTTTTTGAGCTTCAGGGAAAAGGTGGGTATATACACTGGCAAAGTTATTCTCGCCCCAGATGTTGATCTGTGGTTTCGCATAATAGCCATGGAGAAAATCGCTGACGTAGAACGTTCCTGAACTGTTGGGCCGGAGATCGAGGAGTATACGGAAGGTCGTGAACGTCTGGTTTGCTCCGGCTCCGCCGACATTCCCGACGTGGTCGCCGACTTGCCAGGTGATGGGATTCCATCCATCGATGAGCCGCCGCCCCACGGCCCCTGTGGCCCAGTTAAAGCGAAAATATTGGGAGAAACTTGGCGATGTCGCGAGGTCGAGAGTCACAGCCGTGGCGACGGACACGGATGGTTGATACCAGAAGAATCCAAAATTACCGAGATCGGTCACCGTCTGGTCGGCCATATCGACCACCATTTCGATTCGTCCACCATCGGAACCGCCGGTACACTTCGCGTGGATGTAATGCACCGCTGTGCTTCCTCCGAAGGGTGCATGCTGGGGGAGGCTCTTGTTGTCGCTGACCTGGCTCAAGTCACACGAAGCAGTTCCACCGGTGAGCCTCGGCCAATTGTGAATCGAGGCTTGCCCTCGGGTCGGACTGGATCCATCTGTTTGCCACAAGATTTGATGGGCTGCCACCGGCGAGCCGGCAGGTGGGTTCGCAGCTTGATTGGTCGACAGCGAGCCTTGGTTGTCCTCTGCTCCACAGGACAGCAAGGTGCTGAACGTCAGAATTAGAACGAGCATTCCAAGACTCGTCTGACTGGTTCTGTTCTTCTTAGAACAGCTGAGATGTCTCATCTCGATATCTCCATCATCTCCATCGACTAAAAGAGCTTGTTAAACCCAGGCGTTACAGCCTTTGATCTCCTATCATAGTGGCCCATATGAAATCCTCCCACGGTGACCGTATTTACAATTTGTTAACAGAGATTTGAGCGATCCGTGTCTCCAGCTTTAACAGTAAACAGTAGACTGAGAATCCCGAATCTCGATGGATTCGGTAATCCATGTGCAGTGCCTGGACATCTTGCACGCACAGTTTTCGCCTCAGACCTTTCACCGATGGATGTGGTCACCAACTGGATGTGGCCATGACCGAGGTTCCGGTCATCTCGATTTGGCTAAACGGGCGGTTGCCACGATGTTAACTACTTCTGTGGTGGGTCCATGGTGGGTGACGTTGAAGTCCAACGCCAAAGAGATGGGTCTGCTCAATCGGATTCCACTGTATTCGCTCGCATCAGGGGTCGTGATCCTCGCCGGTTTAGCTCGTGAAATCATCGTGGCATCGACGTTTGGTCTCAGCGGTGATCTCGATGTGCTTGTTGCCGTCATGGGATTTCACCTGTTGTTCGGAGTGCAGGCGGGAAATGCCATTCACCAGGTGTTTGTCTCGAAGTTGGCGTCGCAGCATCGGAATCACCTCAAACCGCTTATCAAACAAGCTGCCCTCATCCTCCTCGCGGTCAATGCGATCGCCCTCGCTGCGCTGGTCCTCGGATCGGGGCCTGTGCTGCGTTGGATCTTCCCAGAATTCACCGTCGAGCAGCATGAGACAGGAATCCATTTGATTCGTCTCTTGCTCTTTCCGATCGCCTGTGCGGGACTGGCAGGGATTTTTCGTGGCGGTCTTACCATCATGGGTAGTTTTACACCGGTGTTTCTTGGCGGAGCGGTCGTCTCACTCTCAACGATTGCCTCGGTCTTGGTCTTTGCTGATCGATGGGGTATTGACGCGTTGGTGTGGGGATTCGCGGCTGGACATTTCCTCGTTCTTGTTTGGTTTACGTATGCGCTGTGGGCATGCCCTACATCGCCTTCCACCGCCATGGTGGAAGATCAGAGCCAGCGTGTTGAGGTGAGGGAATTGTGGCGCCCGACGTTCATTGTGCTGTTTGGGGAATTGCTGTTTCAGGCAGTCGTCATGACGGAGCGGAGTTTTGCGTCGGGGTTGGGAACCGGGAAAATCGCGGCCTTCTTTTATGCCGGCTCGATCATCGCGGTGCCGCTGGCCTTGTTCACGACGCCGATCAACACGACGCTTTTCCCAAAATTGGCGCGTGCGTTCCATACCGGGTACGGCGAAGGGCATACGCTGCTAGTTCGGTATGGAGCGGTCCTCTTCGGTGGAGCACTCTTGTTCAGCGTTGCACTGGCTCTGAGCGCCAGACCGTTGATCGAGATCGCATTAGTGCGAGGAAAGTTTTCACTGACCGACGCTGAAATGACCGCGCACATCTTGTCGATGCTCGTCTGGGGATTGCCGCTGGCCAGCTTGTACGGGATCATTAGAAACTCGTTTTACTCCCTTTCCGACTATCGTACGCCGGTGGTGGGATACGGGATCAAATGGCTTGCACTTATGCTGTTCGGGAGCTGGCTCGTCCCATCTTTCGGCGTAGAGGGATTGGCCGTCGCGTCCGTGGCCGCCCAAGTCACTGATACGAGCGTGATGGGTTGGCTCCTACATCGTCGCCTTGCCAAACAGCTGGAAGTATTGGGATAGCGATGACTGATACCGATGAGCTATCGACGCTGGAGAACCGAACCTGGATCGGCCTCGTCTTGGGTCTGTGGCTGACGGGTGTGTTTGCCGGGTCGCTGTTCGGGAGGATGGAGAGTCGAAAAGGACACGTGTATGAGATCGTCATGCTCATGTCGCTTGTGTGGCCGGCCGGATATTTTCTGCTGAGCCGGTGTCGTTTCATCCCGAGCGGTTTCAGCGCAAGCACGATTGCGGGGTTGGCGGTGTTTGGAATCTTCTGTGGATTCAGTGCGCTGGTCAGCCAGGCGCCGCTCGAATCGACTGAGTACACCGCGTTGACGATTCTGACGATTATCGTCGTGCTCCAGTTCAATACTAACTTGGACGCGGCACAGTATGAGATCGGGATGAAGACGTATGCCGTGGTCATGGCGGCACTCGTCTCCGGGTTTGCCCTCTACGACTATGTGCCTGGTCGTCGGCTTGGGGGTGGGAGGGAGATCTTGAACCCAGCCAGTTTCGCGCTCGTCACCATGTCCGTTTTTATCACGGCCATGGCGATCAGAAGAGCCGTCGTACGGATTCCGATTCTTGTCACCATGGGGACCGTCATTTATCTCACCGGAGCTCGAGCGTCGGCCTTGGCGGCGATGTTCGGGTTAGCGATCACCCTCTTTTCACGCCGACGGACCGCGGGAACCAGTGGGTATCTCTTGCTCGTCGTCTGCATCGCCGTCGGCGCTGCGCTGGCGGCATACTACAACGAGGCCGTCGTTCATGGGACAACCGACTTTTTCGCGATTCAAGACCGTCATCGCGGCTTGGAATCAGGTGGATCAGGGCGACTGGAAACCTGGAAAACGACATGGAATCTGTTTCTAAGCCATCCGATTCTTGGTGTTGGGTTTCGGACACACGAAGCCGTCCTTAAGGTCGCCTCGTCGGCCCATAACGGCTACTTGGCGCTATTGGCAGAGATCGGGGTGATCGGCTTTGTAGCCGTGTTCTTGGTCACGCTTACGGGGTTGTATAAAACGTGGCGTCGAAATCAAGATCCCTCTCAAACGTTCAGTTACAGCGTGCTCTTGGGATTAGCGTGCGGATATTGTGTCCTCGCGATTTTTGAGCGGTACTTCATCAATGCAGGCAATCCGACCTCGCTCCTGTTTCTGTTGAGCATTCTCGGCCCGGCCCTCTCCCATGACGAATTGGAAGCTGCGGAGAGCGGTCTTGCGAATGGCGATGGTGAGACGGAGGAGTTTGATCGAGGCTCCCTCGACGATGACGCTCTTGAAGTCCAGGCAGGAGCGTAAGGGTTTCAATGAAACACACGGCACCCGACAACATTCCTCTCGTTGTGCTGCAGCAGGTCTGTATTCCACATTATCGGCAACGTTTATTCGAGAAGCTGGGAACGGATCCGCGATTTCGCTTCCTTGTACTCGCAGATCCGACAGCCGATGTTCCATTTCTTCCCCTGTCGGTCGCTCCCAACCAATGTCAATTCGAACCGGCCACGCAGCACGTCGTCAAACTGCCCTTTGGGCGTTCGCTGTCTTGGCAACCAGCTGCCGTCCAAGCCGTGGTCCGGTACCGCCCGGACGTCGTGATCGCACAAGGGAGTCCCTATGAATTAACGGCCTGGGTGTTGACCATCGTCGGGCGCATCTGCGGGATACCAGTTCTGCTGTGGACACATGGGCTGCAGGGTGACGAGTCCGGAATCAAGTGGATGATTCGGACATGGTTGTTTCGACTGTCCCGGGGGTTGTTACTCTATGGCGATCATGCCAAACGCCTGTTGATTGCAAAGGGGTTCGCCGCAGGACGGCTTCATGTCATTTATAACTCCCTAGACGATCATGAACAGGCTGCGGTGTCTGAGCAGATTACGCCTGAAGATTGTGAGGTATTTCGACGCTCGCTTGGTATGAGTGCACAGGAGCGGTTGATCTGTTTCACGGGACGTCTCCAGCCGGTGAAGCGCCTGCCATGGCTATTGCGTGCATTACATCTTGTGGTGCAACAAGGCAGGAACGTCCATCTTGTCTTGGTCGGTGACGGAAGTGAACGGTCGGCGCTGGAATCGCTGGTGAAAGAGTTAGAACTTACCAAGCTGGTGCATTTGCTAGGGGCCTCGTACGACGAAGCCCAACTCGGTCTTGTGCTCTCCGCCAGCGACCTGGCCGTCGTTCCATCCGGGGCCGGCCTTTCCGTCATGCATGCGCTCGCATACGGGACCCCAGTCCTCATCCATGACAAGGTTGAGGAACATTTTCCGGAGTGGGAAGCGGTCAAGGAAGGGGAGACCGGATGGTTCTATCGATACGATGACTTGTCGGACTGCGCTGAAAAGATCATCGACGCCCTGTTCCCCATCCCATTAAAGCCGGCGATGGTGGAGGCGTGTCGATCGGTGATCAACCGACGATACAACACGACTACTCATACCCACCTGTTCATCAAGGCCATCGCCAAGCACTGTCCGCTTGCGACATCTGTCGCGACAGATCAGCAGCAGGTGGATGAGGTGGTTTCGTGCGGACCGTTCGAGCACTCGGTCAAGGAGGGGCGATGAGTACGCTTATGAAACACGCGCGAGCACTGTACGCAAAAGTTGAGCGACGCGTGGCTCAACAGACCCTCAATCGTCTTCTGGACCACTGCCCTCTTGTTCACCACAAGATCGGCACAGGCTATGGAGGCTGGTTTGTCCCAACTGGTCTCCTGAGTGACCAGTCGCTCTGTTACGGAGTGGGTGCCGGTGAGGATATCAGTTTCGAAGTCGAACTCATCAATCAGTACAAGTGTGAAGTCCATTGTTTTGATCCCACTCCGAGGGCGCAACGCCATGTGGACCAGCTGCGCCGAAATACGATCAACGGCACTTCGACTTCGATCAATGATGCAATCGACCTCTACTACAAAATTGATCCGGGATGCCTAGCCCGGCTTCACTATCATGCCATCGGCCTGTGGAGCCAAGACCGAACCATGCGTTTCTATGCACCGGCCAACCCAGATCATGTGTCACACTCGATCGTCAATTTACAGCACACCACTGAGTACTTCGAGGCTGATTGCCGAACGCTCCCGACCGTGATGCAGACCTTAGGTCATTCTGATTTGTCATTGCTTAAGCTCGACGTCGAGGGAGCGGAGTATGAGATCCTCGGCTCGCTCGTTGACGGTAACGTCCGTCCGACCGTCCTGTGCGTCGAATTCGATGAAGGCTACAACCCATTGGACGAAGGGTATTTGACGCGCATTCTGAATATGGTCTCTCGCGTCAAGACATGTGGTTATCGATTGACGCATGTCGATGGGTGGAATGCCACGTTCGTACTTCGTCGCGCAATGGCGGGATCCGAGAGGAACATATGAAAGTGGGCATGGTCACGGCATCCGTGTCTCGAAAGGGCGGAGGGATACAGGAGGTTGTCCGAAGGAGCGCGATCGAGTTGCATCGTCGAGGTTCCAATGTCAGCGTCTTTGGACTCAGTGATGAGCATGCCGAAGAGGATTGTAAAACCTGGAAGCCGGTTGCGGTCAGGGTCTTCCAACAGCGGGGGTACAAACCTTTCGGATACGCTCCGGATCTGTTGTCGGCACTTCGTTCAGCGGCTCCGGATGTGCTGCACAATCATGGCTTATGGATGTATCCCTCCGTTGCTTCGGTGAAGTGGTCGAACCTGACTCACCGTCCCTATCTCATCAGCGTACACGGCATGTTGGACCCATGGGCCGTCACCCATTCATATTGGAAGAAGAAGCTTGCGAGCATGATATTCGAACACCGCCACCTGACACAGGCCGCGTGTCTTCACGCGCTGTGTTCAGAGGAAGCCGATGCCATACGACGCTATGGGCTTTCCAATCCGATTTCCGTCATCCCGTTTGGCATCGATCTTCCCCTTCTGGGCCTTAGAGCGACCACTCGACATGAAAAGGCGCTCCTATTTCTCGGTCGTCTCCATCCCAAGAAAGGGCTCATGAACCTCTTGATGGCCTGGCAACGACTTCAACGCGATCGCATACCCACCGTAGCGGGATGGGAATTATGGATTGCAGGATGGGACCAAGGGAATCATGAGCAGGAACTTCGAGCATATGCCGCCGAGCAAGGCATCGAATGCTCCGTCCGGTTTCTCGGGCCAAAGTTTGGACGGGACAAGGACGTGCTGCTTCGGTCAGTGGGCGCATTTGTGTTGCCCTCCTTCAGCGAAGGCTTGCCGGTCAGTGTCTTGGAGGCGTGGGCCTATGGGTTGCCGGTGGTCATGACGAAAGAATGTAACCTTCCGCAAGGATTTTCATTCGGAGCATCGATATGCATCGATACGACCGCAACGGGGATCGTACGTGGGCTGCGGGACATCATGGCGCTGTCCGCTGACGATCGTACAGCCATGGGAATGCGTGGGAGACAACTCGTGGAACACCAGTTCTCATGGACTTCTTATGCGGAACACATGTCGTCCCTATATGAGTGGATGAGCGGGGCAGGTCCACGGCCTGACTGTGTGAGCACTCATTAGGAATTGAGTTCAGAGGATGGGTAGCTAGTGATGAGCACTCCTAGACCCGATTTCCAAACCACTGGAAACAAAATACGTCGGGTTCTGTGGGGTGCCGTCTGGTGGCTCGCATATCGACCAAGCCCGCGATTCCTGCATGGCTGGAGGCGATTCTTGCTGAGATTGTTCGGAGCCAACATCGAAAAAGAGGCGCATCCCTATCCTTCAGTCAAGATTTGGGCTCCATGGAACCTCACGCTGAAACAGGGGAGTTGTCTGGGCGACTATGTGCGGTGTTATTCGGTCGACCGAGTCACGCTCGAGCCTCATGCGACGGTGAGTCAATACTCGTTTCTCTGCACCGCAGGCCATGACTATCGTGTTGATGGGATGCCGTTGATCACAGCTCCGATTACGATCGGGCGGCATGCATGGGTCGCAGCGGATGCTTTTATCGGACCAGGAGTGAGGGTCGGGGAGCGAGCGGTCGTTGGCGCACGGGCGAGTGTGTTTCGTGACGTTGACCCTTGGACAGTGGTGGGTGGAAATCCCGCCCGACTCATCAGAAAGTATCACCTCGAGCGCGAGGAATCATGACGGATACAGTCGTCGATATCTCAGGCTATGCGTATGAAGACGGTGAACTCAATAACTCCCACAACTACCTTGTCCCATCCTTGTTAAGCATTCTGGCTTCACTATCCCTTCATCCGGGCGACCGACGCGTGTTTGAGCTGGGGTGTGGAAACGGCGCGGTCGCAGCGGTTCTTGCCGAACAGGGATACCAGACGACCGGCGTTGACGTCTCAACCCAAGGACTGGAACAAGCTCGACGACGCTATCCGCACTTGTCCCTTCAGCCCGGATCGGCCTACGATCACCTTGCCGAAACCCATGGACGCTTCCCGATCGTCGTGAGTCTGGAAGTCGTCGAGCATCTCTATGCGCCTCGCGTCTTTGCCAAGACGCTCTATGATCTTGTCGAGCCATCAGGTACTGCCATCATATCCACGCCGTACCACGGATATTGGAAGAATCTGGCGTTGGCGCTCACCGGACGCATGGATGCCCACTTCACGGCCTTATGGGATCACGGACATATCAAGTTTTGGTCCATGAAGACGCTCAAGTCGTTATTGGAGGAGGCAGGTTTTCAGGACATCTCGTTTGCAAGAGTCGGGCGTATCCCGGCACTGGCCAAGTCGTTGATTGCAGTCGCCAAAAGGCCATAAGGACACCTCCAAATCCGTATATCCCCCCTTGCGCTGCGTCCGGTTTTTAACATTCGGATAACACAAACTTGACGTTGATGTGGCTCCAGTTTGTTGGGGGGAGAGTAGACTTCGGTTCCTGAAAGAGGAGTGTCCACACACTATCCCGAAGCTACAACGTTACGAGTATGAGCCTGTCGATTCTCATTCTGACTCTCAACGAAGAAAGCAACCTGGCCGACTGCATCCAATCGGTGAATTGGTCAGACGATATTGTGGTGCTGGATTCCTTCAGTAGCGATCGAACGGTCAAGATTGCGGAGGAGATGGGTGCTCGTGTCGTGCAGCGGCGTTTCGACAATTGGTCTGCGCATCAGAATTGGGCGCTCGACCAGATCTCATTTAAACATCCCTGGGTGTTCTATCTCGATGCCGATGAACGGATGACCGAAGAATTAAAAGAGGAACTGCTCGCGATCGCCGGAGACTCCATGCATGCACCAGTCGCCTACTATTGTGGGCGGCGGAATATGTTCATGGGGCGTTGGATCAAACATGCGATGCCGCCGGGCCTGATCATGCGCTTCTTCCGCCCTCCGTCGGTTCGATTCCAGCGGTTGGTGAACCCAGTGCCGGTGATCGACGGTCCGCATGGATACCTGGCCGGGATGCTGATTCATTACAACTTCAGCAAGGGCATTTCAGAATGGATCGACAAGCATAATCGGTACTCGCAGCTGGAAGCACAGGAGGGGATGAAGCTGATTCACCAGCGTGAGGCACATGCACCAGGATTGTTCAGCACCGATCCTGCACTCCGCCGGCGAGCGCTTAAAAATCTCTCGTTCAAGTTGCCATGGAGGCCGCTCATCAAGTTTCTGTATTTCTATGTCTGGCAGCGAGGATGGCTGGATGGGAAAGCAGGGTTTACGTACTGCGTCTTGCAAGCCTTCTACGAGTACATGATCGTCGTCAAAATGCACGAGCTTGAGCGACAACAACGCGGGCTCCCAATCTGAAAGGGTGCGAGGCGTCCACATCCGCCTGCTCGACAGCTATGGCCAAAACCATTTTCGTCAATCGCTACTTCCATCCCGATCACTCGGCGACAAGCCAGCTTCTCAGCGACCTGGCATTTGATCTTGCCTCCCGTGGTCAGGATATTCATGTGATCACTGGTTGCCAGCTGTATGGAGATCCCCAGGCCGCTCTCCCTGCCGACGAGTGTATCCGCGATGTTCACGTGCATCGAGTGCGCACGTCGCGGTTCGGACGGGGTCGGCTGCTGGGGCGGTTGTTTGACTACCTGACATTTTATGTCGGAGCGACGTGGCGGCTTCTTCGTCTGGTTCGACAGGGAGACATTGTGGTCGCGAAGACCGACCCCCCGATGATGTCTGTTCCTGCCGCATGGGTGGTGAAGCTCAAGCGAGGGATCTTGGTCAACTGGGTCCAGGATCTGTTTCCGGAAGTGGCGACCTCTCTGGACGTGTACGGTGTGCGATTCGCTGCGCCCATGTTGAAACGGTTACGCAATCAATCACTGCGGCTTGGCCGGTCAAACGTTGTCTTGGGTGAAATCATGGCGGAGCGACTCCGTGAGCAAGGCGTCCCGTCCGATCGAATCACGATCATTGAGAATTGGGCTGATGGAGACGCTATTCAACCGATCGACAAACGTGACAACCCGCTCATCAAGGAATGGGGCCTCGAAGGGAAATTCGTGCTGGGATACTCGGGGAACATGGGCCATGTCCATGAGTTCAAGACGATGATCGACGCGGCGGAAAAGTTGAATCACGTGGACAACATTGGGTTTGTGTTTGTCGGTGACGGGATGGCACGGCAATGGCTCATCTCGGAAGCGGCTCGGCGTGGCTTAGAAAACGTGCGGTTTTTCCAGTACCAGGAGGCGGATCGTTTGCGATGGAGCTTATCGGTTCCTGACGTGCACTTTGTGTCGCTGCGACCGACGCTGGAAGGGCTGATCGTGCCGAGCAAGTTTTATGGCATTGCCGCAGCGGGCAGGCCGATCATCCACATCGGTGATCCGGATGGCGAGATCGCGCGTATTCTCGAACGAGAGCAATGTGGATGGAGTTTCTGCATCGGCGAGGTCGAGGCCTTGACGAACTGCATCCTCCGTCTGTCTCGAGAAGAGCCTGAGGTCATCGACGCGGGATTATGTGCGCGTCGGGTCTTTGATCGGAAGTATTCTCGTCTTCACGCCCTCGATAGTTGGCGAGTGTTATTGGAATCGGCGTCCTCTGTGGCGCCCACCGTCGAAGTGGATGTGTTGGACCCGTTGGAGCAGCCTGTTGTACTTGGGAGAAAGTGATGCGATCAGAGATATTCAGATATTTGGCATCAGGGTTTGTAGCGCTTGGAGTGTTCGGCGCGTCTCTGCCGTCCGATTCCGTCACCACCATCGCGGCTGCGGCTCAACGGCCTTTCATTGTGTTCGACGCCACACTCTATAAGAACAAGCCCTCCTTCAACGGGTATCCCATACGTCCGATCAAGCTGCTGTACGAATCACGCCTGTTTACACGCAATCAGCCACACGCTTCTTTGCCGGACCAGGATACCGTCCGGTCCGTTGCCAAAGAGTTGCGTGGAGGACCAGACCGAGTCATCATCGACATCGAGCGCTGGCCGTTGAAGGGAGACGCCAAACTTGTGAAGGAAAATGCCGACAAACTCGTGGCGATCCTATCCTGGATAAAAGCCGAAGCACCGGATGTCGAGGTCGGAGCCTATGGCACGGTTCCGTTGCCGGACTATTGGCGGGCGATTCGAGGACCGGGGAGCAAGGAGTATCAGGCATGGCAACAGGATAACGATCGATTGGATGAAATGGCGGCTCAATTGAGTGCGTTGTATCCGACACTGTACACCTACTATCCGGATCGTGAGGGATGGGGACGATACGCGGTCGCTCAGCTGACGGAAGCCAAGCGAAAGGCGAATGGGAAACCGGTCTATGCCTTTCTTTGGCCGCAATACCACGATTCCAATAAGAAACTGCGGCTCCAACCTATCGAACCGGAGTACTGGGAGCTCCAGCTGAATACCGTCTACCAACATGCCGATGGTCTCGTGATCTGGGGTGGTTGGGGGGATAAGGGGCCGGAAGCTTGGAACGAAGCAGCCCCCTGGTGGCAAATCACGAAGCGGTTCCTGAATCAAATGGGCTCATCTCAGCCCAACCATCCTACCGATCTCACCGTGCAGTAGCCGTTCATCGGCTTTATCTGTTTTTAACAATCAGTTAACACAAACTTGAGGCTGACGTGGCCATTGGGCGGTCGTCCAACGATAGACTCCTGCACCGGACAGTTCAGTGAGGCCAAGAATGTCAACTCAACCTTCGATAATCAGTTCATCGCCACCTTCTTCGGGCCTGTCTGTTGATCCTTCCTCCGTGAAACGGAGGGGCACCCTGTTATGGGTCTTTCTCGCCGTTGTCGCGACCATACTCGGTTATCTCTACGCTGACAGTCTGCGCTTTCTGGGCGAAGCCTGGCTTGAGGATAACAACAGCCACGGCCCGTTTATTCCTCTGATCTCCTTCTACATGATGTGGATGCGATGGCGGCAGATTCAATCGATCGAACCATACGGCGTATGGTGGGGGATTCCGATCGTGGCCGTTGGGTTGTTCGTGTACGCCATGGGACAGTTCGCCGCGATGCATGCGGTCGTTCATGTGTCATTCTGGTTGGTGATCGTTGGAATGCTGACCTGTGCCATCGGACTATCCGGCATCCGCCAGATCGCCTTTCCTTTGTTGTATTTGCTCGCCGCGATCCCACCGCCCACATTTCTACAGTACGAACTCTCAAGCCGTCTCCAGCTCTGGTCTTCGGCTTTGGGGATCGGATTTCTTCAGTCGATTGGTGTCATGGCGTTCCGAGACGGCAATGTCATCGACTTGGGAAAGATTCAGCTGCAAGTCGTAGAAGCCTGCAGCGGGCTTCGATATCTGTTCCCGCTCACTACCCTGACGATCCTTGGGGCCTATCTGTACCGCGACTCGCTTTGGAAACGGATCCTGCTGGTTCTGTCGAGTATCCCTATCTCTATTCTGTTGAACGGTGTTCGGATCGGCGTCATCGGTGTGTTGGTTGAATACTACGGATCGGGTGCCGCCGAGGGATTCACTCATTTCTTCGAGGGGTGGGTGATCTTCGTCGCGAGTCTGGGTCTGTTGTGTGTGGAAATATGGATTCTCGCGCGAATAGGATCCGGCGCGTCGTCTCGTCCTTTCGTGGAATTGATCGGACTGCCGGATACAAGTCGCCCTTCGATGACTTCGTTCGGCAGCCGTCGACCGCTGGTTCCCCTTTCCGGGGCGCTGGTTCTTCTTCTCGTTGCAGTGCCGATCGCTCCGCTGCTCGCGCAAGAGGAGTTTTCCCCGCCGCCCAGACAATCGCTCACGGAATTCCCCTTGCGACTCGACGTATGGCAGGGGGTCTCTTCTCCGATGGAACGACAATACCTGGACGCGCTGCAATTGGATGATTACATCTTGGCTGATTACACGGCAACGGATCAGCCTCCAGTCAATCTCTATCTGGCGTACTACCTGTCTCCGAAGAAAGGTCGGTCATCTCACTCGCCTCGGCAGTGTATTCCCGGCGGGGGATGGGAAATTACCTCTTTGGAACCGGTGCACATGGATCGTGTGTCGGGCGTGAGGCCTGGTCAGGACATCAATCGGGTGGTGATCCAAAAAGGCGGGCAGAAGCAGATCGTCTATTACTGGTTTAAGCAGCGCGATCGGTGGATTACCAGCGAGTACTGGGTGAAGTTTTTTCTCTTCTGGGATTCGTTAACGAGGCATCGCGCGGATGGCGCGCTCGTACGACTGTCCTCCGCGGTTCATGCCGGAGAGAGCGAAGCGGTCGTCGACGAACGGTTACAAACTGTGGCCGGTCTCGTCACGCCGTTGTTAGGTCAGTACGTTCCGGATTGAGGTGAGGTGACGTGGGCTCCGTCTTATTCTTCAGCTTCATGGGATCATTGATCATGTGTATGGCGTTGATTCCAACGCTCTCGGCATCAGCCGGCCGGTTGCAGTTTATCGATGTGCCGCGTGAGCGACATGCCCACCGTGAGCCGATTGCCAAGGTCGGCGGGATTGCCTTCGCGATCGCGACGTTTGCGGCGGTGCTGGTTTGGGCTCCGAAGGATCAGCTGATTGTCTCGAGCCTGCTCGGCGGAGCCGTGATTTTATTGTTCGGGATCTGGGATGATCGGGTCGGGCTCAGTTATCGGATGAAGTTCGCCGGACAGATCTTGGCCGCAGGCATTGTCGTCGTATTTGCCGGCATCCGTATCTCCTCAGTTCCGTTCCTTGAGGATGTGCTCATCCCTGCCTGGATTTCAGTGCCACTCACGTTGATCGTGATTGTCGGCGTGACAAACGCCGTGAATCTCTCGGACGGACTTGACGGTCTGGCCGGGGGATTGTCTCTCATCAGCTTTGCCGGCATTGCGTATTTAGCCTTTCAAGCCAATGAGACCCTGTTGGTTCTGCTGACGGTCTCTGTTCTTGGGGGCTTGCTCGGATTTCTGAGATTTAACACCCATCCGGCAAAAATCTTCATGGGCGATGCAGGCAGTCAATTCCTCGGACATTACCTGGCAGTTGCCGCCATTCTTCTGACCGACGCGACCAGGACGGCATACAGTCCGCTCTTAGCGCTCTTGTTGTTGGGGATCCCGTTGTTGGATACGGTCGGCGTCATGATCCACCGTTCCGTGCAGGGACGATCGCCGTTCGTCGGCGATCGGAGTCATGTGCACTACCGACTATTGGCTTCCGGGCTGTCGCACGGGCAAGCGGTGACCCTGATTTATGTCGTTCACGCCCTCATGGTGGGCTGTGCATATGTCCTTCGCTGGCAATCTGATGGGGTGTTGGCTGCCGTGTACCTGGTCTTTGCGGCCGGGCTGTTCAGTCTCTTTGTATGTATGCCGCAGACAAACGCTCCAGTTGAGGCGAACCCACCATCGGTCACTGAACGTCAGGGACAGCACCGTTCCCGCCAATGGGCGATCGGCGAAGTCTCCCTCACGATCTTGTACCTGGCGATTCCGATGTACTTGATCGGATCCATCGTTGTCCCTCGTGAGATTCCGGCAGATGCCGGCTTCGTCGCAGGCGGCTTGATGATTGCAGTGTTCGCCTCGTTCTTCCTGCCTTCCGCAGCGCCGTGGGCCGTGCGGGCCGCCTTGTATATCGGCAGCACATCGCTGATGTACTACAGCGACGTTTTCCCTCGTGAGGTCATGGTCAAGGTGCTCACTCCCGTCAACGTGGGAGTTGCCACGTTGGCCGTGTTGGTTGTTCTGGCGATCCGCTTGGTCGGCGAAGAACGGTTCCAAACGACTCCATTGGACTATCTCATCATCTTGTTCGCAGGGGTTCTGCCGTTTCTGCCGGGTATGACCGTCGGCGATGTCCCAATGGGGCTTCTGACGGCGAAGTTGATCGTGCTGTTCTTTGCCTTCGAATTGTTGTTGAACGTACGCTCGTCTGCCGTGACGCGGCTGGGTGTCGTATCTCTGGTGATGCTCGCCGGGGTGATGCTGCGTGCCTGGTGGCCGTAAGACGAAAACAGAGGAGAATAGAGATGAAGCCATTTGTCGCTCTTGGACTGGTCCTTGTCGTGGCCGTGGGGCTCAGCGCCTGTGGAGGTGCCGAAGAGCGTAAAGCCAAATATCGCCTGAAGGCGCAGGAATATTTCCAAGAAGGAAATTTCCCGAAAGCCAGAATTGCGCTGAGGAATGTGCTTCAGATCGATCCGAAGGATGTCGATGCCTACTTCCTGTATGCACAAGTCGAAGAGAAGGAACAGAACTGGCGCAATGCGTTTGCAGGGTATCAACAGGTCGTCGAACTCAATCCGGGTCACGATCAGGCCCAAGTCAAATTGGCGAAGTACTACCTTGAGGTGCGGGCATTAGATCAAGCGAGAGAGATTACGGATCGGTTGTTGGCGAAACGGCCGGATTATGTTCCTGCACAAGCTATCACGATTGCCATCACCGCCCTCTCCGACAAAATGAAAGAGGCCATCAAGCAGGCGGAACAGCTGATTGCGGTTGCGCCGACTGAGGTGGATGCGGCACTGCTCATTGCGGCGCTGTACACATCGGTGCAGAGGACCGGGGAGGCGATCCCAGTTCTGCGCCGAGCCTTGGACGTCCATCCGGACAATCTTGAACTGCTGGATGTGTTGGCGACCACACTGATCAAGCAAGGTCAAAAGGCAGAGGCTGAGACGATACTCGCGCGGATCGTCACATTGGAACCGACGGTGTTCAACCACCAGTTGCGCCAAGTCTCGTTCTATGACGGACAACAACAATTCGAAAAGGCAGAAGCCATCTTGCGGGAAGCGATTCGAGCGGAACCTGACAACGAGAAACGCTGGTTATCATTGGCGGAATACATCGGGAAACGCCGCGGCGTGGAGCAGGGAGAGGGCATATTGCAAGAGGCACGAAAGGAACTCCCGCACAATAGCAAGCTGTGGTTGGCCTTAGGTGGCCTGTACGAATCCACTCGACGAGTCGATAAGGCACGCGAACTCTATCGTGAAATGGAGACGGCGTTCAAAGGAAAGCCGGAGGTTTCCGAAGCACAGGTGAAGCTCGCAGGTTTGGATTGGGCTGAAGGAAAGGTCGAGGAAGCCGAGCAGAAAGTTCATGCCGTACTCCAAGAAAATTCGCGCTCGAGCGACGCCCTCTTGCTGCGAGGGAAGATTGCGCTTCAGCGAGGCAACGGGAAGGATGCCATTCTCGACTTTCGATCGGTCTTAAAGGATCAACCGGAAATGGCAGAAGGGCATGTCCTCCTGGCTCGAGCACATTTGCTGACCGGTGAACCGACGTTGGCACGTGAAAGTCTGGATAAAGCCCTTACCTTCAAGCCGACGCTGGTGGAGGCACAGACCTTGTTGGCGGGACTTGATGCGGCTGCCGGTCACTTCAAGGAGGCAAAGCAACGGCTGGATCCACTCCTCGAGCGAGAACCAGGCAATGTGGCGCTTCTGGGCATGCTGTTTCAGCTTCAGCTGCAGGAAAAAGATTGGAATCATAGCCAAAAGACGCTCACGCGGCTGCGCCAGGCCGGAGCCGATGAAGGCCTCGCAAGCTTGGCGGAAGGGCATGTGGCGCTGGCCCAACAGCAGTGGGATTCAGCCGAGGCTGCGTACACTAAGGCCGCTCAACGGCGACCATCGGCGGCCGAGCCTCTCATGGCTCTCGTACAGCTTGATGTGCGGCGTGGCCGAATACCCCATGCGCAACAGCGCCTGGAGTCCATTTTGGCCAAATCTCCGGAGCATCCCTATGCCGCAGGCTTCCTTGGTGAATTGTTGCTTACGAAAGGAGAGTCGGCTACGGCTGTCTCTCACTTGGAGACTGCCGCGCGTGTGAACCCCAAATGGACGACCCCCTGGGTGCATCTTGCCAGACTTCATCAAGCACAGAAACGGACGGCGGAAAGTGATGCCGTGCTTCGAAAGGGCTTGGAAGTAAGTCCGGAGAATGAACAGCTGCGTCTCTTGCTCGCGATGAGTCTGTCATCACAGGGCCAGCATGATGAAGCCATCGGTCATTACGAAATGGTCTTGAAACGCGCTCCCTCGTCGCTGGTGGCGGCGAACAATCTCGCTGCGGCGCTGGTCGACCACAAAGGCGATCCCCAGAGTCTGGAACGCGCCTTGGCGCTGAGTCGTAAATTTGAATCGGAGAAAGCGAATCCCTATCTCCTCGACACGCTGGGATGGGCCCATCATAAGCTCGGTCACGGGGCCGATGCCGTGCGGGTGCTGCAGCAGGCTACGGCAATGGCACCTGATCATCCGATTCTCAACTATCACCTGGGTGCCGCCTATGTGAAGGTCGGGAGGGGAACGGATGCCGTGAATCATCTCAAGAAAGCGGTGGCTTCCGGAACTCCGTTCGACGGCTTGAACGATGCCAAAACATTACTGGGAGAAGTAGCAGGATGATGACCATGTTGCGACCGTTGGTCGGACGTCGGTTCAGTCGCACGGCGGTTATAACAACGTGCGTCTGCCTTGTGCTGCTCGGCGACGGCCCGCAGCTCTTGGCCGAACCGGCGAACGGCGAGTCTACGAACGTCGAGCCGACCTATCTATTGGGCCCGGAGGACATCCTCAAGGTGGCCGTGTGGAAAGATGAACAATTGACGCAAGAGGCTGTGGTTAGACCGGACGGGATGATTTCGTTCCCCCTCATCGGAGAGGTCCAGGCCTCAGCTCGTACGGTAGAAGATGTTCGGAGTGAAATAGCACTGCGTCTCACGAAATATCTCCCGAATCCCAATGTGACAGTGACGGTTCTGAAGGTCCTTAGCTATCGCATCTATGTGCTGGGACGAGTTAATAAACCGGGTGAATATCAAGCGGGACACCATACCGATGTGTTGCAGGCACTGAGCATGGCCGGTGGGTTGACGGCCTATGCTTCAGAGAACAACATCAAGATTATTCGCCGAAACGGAACCGACGAGTTGGTGTTTCCCTTCCGCTACGGCGATGCCAAGAAGGGACAAGACTTACACCAGAACATCCTGCTTCAGCGTGGCGATGTGGTGATGGTGCCGTGACGGGATGGAACAAGCGCAGGCTGATTGTGACCCAACGCCTTGGTGGAAGCAACGCGGGCCATGCCGTTCGTGCTGGTTGCTCGGCATGCTCGTGTTGACCATGGTCGGGTGGAAGGGCGAGACCTTGGCGGCAGAATGGTCGGCCGTCCCGTCATTGAGCGTGAAGGGTATCTACAACAGCAATCTGCTGCTGCGCGATGGAAGCAATGAGGTGTGGGGGAATTGGGTGACACCGGCCGTTAAATTTAAAGGAGCGACAGAGTCGCTGTCGATAGAAGGGGAAAGTCGGGCGGACTTTGTGCATTATTTTGGCGACCAAGACCGATCCTTCACCAATTATTACTTCCCACTACGGACATCGTATCGTACCGATCGACATACCTTGGGGTTCGAAGGTGGCTTTACCAACGACAACACGTTGCGAGGAGAGCTGGAGACGACCGGCCTCGTGTTGTCCTTTACGCAGCGCAACATGTGGACGGCCAACCCGAGCTGGAAAGTCGGCATCACTGAACGGCTCTCTTGGCAGAGCGGGTATAACTTCGTCGATGCAAGTTATCAAGATGGACAGCGTCTTGGTCTCTTCAACTATCGGGTTCATGGAGGCACAACCGGGCCTACGTATAACGTGACTGAGTTGGACCAGGTTCAGTTGACCGGGGAATACACGCTCGTGAGCATCTCGGCGATTGGGCTGGAGTCGACGTATTACGGCGCGCAAGGGACCTGGACCCATGACTTCGGTGATCGATTGATCGGTTCTGTGGGGGGAGGAGGACGATTTGTCAGCTCGGATTTGGATATTCCTGGATCGGGGTCCGTGAGGAGCCATGAAATCGTGTGGGTCTACAATGCGTCCCTGAGCAAGCAGTATGAGCAAACGACGATTCGAATCGATGGGAGTCGACGGATCAATCCCAGCGGCTTCGGGCGCCTGCTCCAGACCGATCGCGTGGGGGGATCGCTCATTCATCATGTGAATGAGACTCTCACAGCATCACTGTCTGGTGGTCTCTATTTTGTGTCGGGCATCGCCACCAGTCCATCAAGCCGCGATTTTCCAAGCGCCAGATTTTTGTCCGTCAGCCCGAGCCTCTCATGGAACTTCGCCGAATCATGGACCGTTGATGCCACGTATACGTTTGCCGAGCGATCTGTGGAGGATCTCAACCAACACAATGGAGCGCATTCGATGTTTCTTGTGCTCCGCTATGAAGGACTTAAATGGGCAGTGTCACGTTAGGCAGTGATCAGAGACCGCAAGGCCGCGCGGCGACCAATCTCCGTGCACAAGCAACTGTGTCCGACTATTTGGCGGCGCTACGCCGCCGACGTCGGTTGATTCTCATCGTTGGGGCTTCACTTCTGGCAGCGAGCGTTGCGCTGGCGTTCCTTTGGCCGCCGGTGTATCGCTCAACCGCGACGATTTTGATCGAAGAACAAGAGATTCCTCCCGATCTTGTGCGGTCGGCGATCGCGACCTATGTCGATCAGCGTATCGAGACGATCAAGCAGCAGGTCCTGAGCCGGTCCACGCTCTGGCGCATGGTCGAACAATACAAGCTGTATCAAGGGCTTCGCACGCGAAGCTCGACAGAAGAGGTGCTGGAGCGTTTTACGAAAGATATTGCGATTGAGGTCATGAACGTCAAGGTGATCGATAAGCGATCGCAGAACCCGACTCAAGCCACCATCGCCTTTACCTTGGCCTATGATGGTGAAACTCCAGAGGTGGCCCAAAAAGTCGCCAACGAGCTGACCAGCCTCTTCCTCAACGAAAATTTAAAGACCCGTGAGCGACATGCTCAAGAAACGACGTTATTCCTCAAGCGAGAATCTGAGAATTTATCTCGACACATCCAGGAGTTGGAAGAAAAGCTGGCCAAGGTAAAGCAGCGGGCGGACGGAGCATTGCCGGAACTTGTGCAACTGAATATGGCCTTGATGAATCAGGCCCAACGTGAATTGATCGATGCCGATCGTGATATTAGAAGCTTACGCGAACGCAAGACCTACCTCGAAGGAGAACTGGCGACGTTGAAGCCTCATACGCCGATTATCAGTGCGAGCGGTGAGCGGCTGTTGGACGTCGACGAACGGCTAAAAGCGCTGCGCGCTCAGTTTGCCAGTCTATCGGCTTACGTAAAACCTGATCATCCCGACATGATCAAGATGAAACAGGAGTTATCGTCGCTTGAAAAGGAGACCGGTACCTCGGACGGTCGTGATGAGTTGTCGAAGCGACTCATGGCAGAACGCGCAATGCTGGATGACCTCCGCGGGCGTATGCATGATGCCCACCCTGACGTGATCCGCGCCCAAGAAGTCGTAGCTTCGCTTGAGCGGGAATTACACGCGGCCCTCGATCGCGCCACGTCACCCGGGAGCATCAAGCCGGAAAACCCCGCATACATTAATATTGAGTCGCAGCTGGCATCGACCACGGCATCGTTACGAGCGCTCGAAGTGGCGCGTACGGAGTTAAAACGCCGCATGGCTGAGTACGCCAAACGACTTGAGTCGACACCGGCGACCGAGCCCGAATATCTCGACTTGATTCGGGATCGGGAAAACTCCGTGCGGAAACATCAAGAAATTGCGTCCCGAATGATGGAAGCGCAGGTCTCGGCCGAGTTGGAGGTTCAACGGAAAGGAGAGCGGTTCTCGTTGATCAATCCGCCAGAATTGCCCGAAAAACCAAGTCAGCCTAACCGTCCGGCGATCTTATTGCTGGGTGCGTTGTTTGCGCTCTTTGGTGGAGTCGGAGTCGGTGTCGCTGCGGACAATCTTGACGGCAAGATCCATACAAGGGAGCAGCTTACCCGCACCATGCGAAGCGTCCCGGTCCTAGCCGTCCCCTATCTGCCGTCAGAGCGTGAGGTGGCAGCTCTGGCTCGTCGTCGTGTGGCCGTCAGCCTTTCCGCGCTTGGAGCCGTGGCTGTCGTGGCGATCGTCCTCCATCTGACTTGGAGGCCGTTGGACGTCGTGTGGTATACGATCCTCAGAAAATTCGGCTGACACGATCATTGAGAAGGGACACCTACTCTGATGGAATATCTTCAGCACGCTCAGGAACGCTTCAAGCAGCAAACCGGCTCTGCAGGTACAGACCCGCGCCGATTTACTGAGGACACCCGACGGCCAGGCCCTCCGATCGTGTATAGCGCCACCAAGACGATCACGCTTTCCGATCATGTGATGCGGGAGCAGCGCTTGATTACCGGGTTCGACGAGGGCCCCTTTGTCGATGCCTATCGGGTGTTGCGGGCGCAAGTCCTGCAGCAGTATCGTCAAAAAGGCTGGAATGTCATCGGAGTGTCGAGTCCCTCCGATCAAGAAGGCAAAACACTGACGGCGGTCAATCTCTCGCTCTCTTTGGCGATGGACCTGGCTCATACCGTGCTCTTGGTTGATGCCGACATGCATCGACCGGGGGTGCATCGTGTCTTCGGGATGGAGCCTGATCCAGGGCTGACCGAGTATTTGTTCGACAATGCACCGCTCGCTCAGCTGCTTATTCATCCTGGAATCGGGCGGTTTGTCTACCTCCCAGGAGGGAGGGCGATCAGGAACTCGGCCGAGGCGCTCGCGTCACCGAGAATGACCGGTCTTGTTCAGGAACTCAAACATCGGTACCCGTCCCGTCTTATCGTATTCGATCTCCCGCCGCTCTTGTCCCGCGCTGACGCGGTCGGATTCGCCCCGCATATCGATGCGTTGTTGTTGGTCGTGGAAGAAGGTCGCACCCAGGCAGCCGAGGTCGAACGAGCCATGGATGTTCTGAAAGGGTCTGTTCCGATTCTCGGAGGGATTCTGAATAAGTCCGGCCGCGCGATGTTGACCTTACGACAAGGGCGGAAACTTGTCACAACTGATCGCTGACGGGTCACGATGTACGAAACTCACTACCAACTGAAGACTAAGCCGTTCACGCTGTTGCCTGATCCAGGCTTTCTCTATTTGGGAGCCAAGCACAAGATGGCGTTGAGTCTTCTGGAGTATGGGCTGGCCAATGGATCCGCGTTCATGGTCATCACGGGGAATCCAGGCACAGGAAAAACCACATTGCTCAACCGGTTGCTGGATCAGTCCAGCCATCCATGGGTCATCGGCGTCTTGTCCAATATGCACAGCGGGCTGGGCGGGCTGATGCCATGGATCGCCGCCTCGTTCGGCTTGGCGACGAACGGAAAAAACGACGTCGATATCTTTCATGAATTTGCCAGATTTCTTGAGCATGAACACGGCATCGGGCGACGAGTACTCCTGATTCTCGATGAAGCACAAAATGCCGCAGCCGAGGTGTTGGAAGAACTCCGACTGCTGTCGAACCTTAATGATGGGCGGCGCCGATCGCTGCAGATTTTACTTTCAGGACAATTGGGGTTACAGGATCTTCTGAAAGGGCCCGGCATGGTGCAGTTCGCTCAACGGATCGGCGTGGAGTACGTGCTGGAGAGTTTGTCGGAAGATGAAACCGTAGCCTACATCGATCATCGTCTTCAGGTGGCCGGCCGGCCATGGCGGTTGTTTTCGACACTGGCCGGCCGAATCGTTTTCCGCCTCACCGGCGGGATCCCGCGGTTGATCAATCAACTCAGCGACCATGCCCTCGTCTATGGGTATGCCGAGCAGGCGGATACCATCACCGGTCGCGTTGTTCTGGCAGCCGCGACGGCGCGGGCCAAGCACGGGGTGTTTCCTTTCATGTCTTCGCCCGACGAGGTGGACATGTGCGAACAGGAACTCGCCGACGAGCAACTCGAGATCAATAGGGTGGCGAAAAGCCGGGTCCAAGTTGAAGAACCTACGAGTCAATTCGTGCAGATGAAAGAGCCCGATCCTCCGAAGGCACATGATTCATCAGAGGTGTATCGTGAAGGACTAGCCCTCAAGGAATCCGGTGAATATAGAAAAGCAATCGGTGTATTCGACCGGTTGGCCGCACAAGAGTCTTGGTCCGTCAAAGCGTTGGCACAGAAGGGATTGTGCTTCCAGGCGATTGGAAAACACGACCAGGCACTCACCACCCTATTAGAAGCTTCGACCAGGCGGGCGTCTACGAAGGAAGAAGGAATAGCCGTGCAGTATCTGCTGGGTCGAACCCTCGAATCACGAGAACGGTATGAGGAAGCGTGCGAGATCTACGAGGCACTGAACCGGGAGCAACCCAACTACCGGGACGTGCCGGATCGCCTTGCTCGATTACAGCCGTCGGACCAGACTCTTGATCTTGAACGCCAGAGGCCGATCACTCGATTTTCGGCGTTTTGGCGAGGGTGCGAACAGTTCTTACGAGGGGCTCACCGGTAAGGAGGTGTTCGTATCGATCCGTCTGGTAATGGGCATCGGCTAACTCTAGGGACGGAAGATGCGCAGGAGGCTGACGTCCAATCTCTTTGTGCTGTACTCTCGAGACCATCCTGCTATCTATTCTAGAGAGCATTTCTACACTGGTTGCGCCGAGGTTGCAGGGTTGCAGAGAGTTTGCCTAGATTTTCATTCTTCTGCCTGTGTAATGTCCTGATTTATTGCGGTTTCCGGTGAATCAGAATCGATTGGCTGTGACTTCGAAACCCGTAGGTCGCAGGTTCAATTCCTGCCGGGCACACCATACAGTCAAGTGAAACCTTCTTGCACGTTTACAACATCTTAGCGCCGCGTTGGCGTGGAATGGGCTCGCACTTAAGCCGGGTATCCCGCTGAAGAAAAGTCATCTACGATACGGCTGAAATCCGCAAGAGGTAATCCTGTGGGGTGGTTCTGCCGATATAGAACACACGCAAAGTTAGGAGGTGTATACTGTACACAGGAACGGCGATCTGTTTGGACCAGACACTGTCCTTGTTGTAGGCGACTACTTCAGAAAGCTGATCCGATGAGCCCCTGGGTTTGTGAATGCGGATGGCGCAGCTAATGAATCGAGCAAGAGGAGGGTGGTACCATGATCCCCGTTTTGCACGACGTACGAGCCGCATTTTTCCTTGCAATCGCGTTAGCCATGCTCTTGATGATCTGTGCACTCGCTGGGCTGGGAACCGTGTTGCGACCGGTTCGTTGGGCTGAGCGAAAAGAGTATCACTGAGTCAGAACAGGCGTCGTAGTACGGACTCACACCGTGCTCGAGGTAGGTTCGCTCTCACCATCGAGCATGGGTTTTCTGCCTGGTTCTTCTTCAGACCTGAGTGTGATCAGATAATTCTTTCCTCCGTGAGCGCGTCAAATATTCAAAATTATTAGGCATCCTGCCTTTTATTCGCTAACATCCTGTCAAAGCGGCACTTTTAGTAGCAGTGCTATATTTTACGAGGACAGAGCACGAGTGAGCGCTGAGCAGAGAATTTCACGGCGCTCGTTCTCTGAGGGATTGAGTGGCTCAGTCACGATGTCGCATGGAGGAACGCGTTATGAACAGAGTGATTGTGAAGTCCGGAATGATGATGGCTATAGCCGTCATCTTGGTATCGGCTCAAGGGTGCAATAAGAAATGGGTCCAGTCTGACAGTGAAAGCGGATCAGGGAGTGCAAGCTCAAAGTTGCCTAATATCTCGGGTGGCGGTTCAAGCGGAGAATTGAGTGGGTTTTCTCGCAACCCCTCTGAAGAGCGACTGGCGCAGGATGGATATTCTACCGCCCTGAATTCATCAGGGAATGGTCCTCGCCAGCGAGCGGAGCTCACAAAGGAAGAGAAAGCCGCGGTGGAGGCGGGCTTACAGGACGTCTTTTTCGGCTATGACCAATGGACCTTGTCCGACGCCGGAATGGAAGCCCTCAATCATGATGCCGCCTACCTCAAAGACCATCCAGGAACGGTGCTGAAAATCGAGGGACATTGCGACGAACGAGGCACCACTGACTACAACATGGTGCTGGGCGATAAACGCGCCAAGGCCGCTCGCCATTATCTCATGGAAACTGGGGTGAATCCAAAACAGCTTGCCATCGTATCGTTCGGGAAAGAGCGCCCCTTTTGCTTTGATCGAGAGGAATCTTGTTATCAGCAAAATCGTCGAGATCATATGCTCCTCTCAACGCGATAGTAGGGAATATGCGGTGAGCAGAGCCTCTGTGCAGGTGGCAGGATTGAGGCAAGGAGTTCGACCGTGAAAAAATTGAGTTCTTTCTTTCAATCCGAGACTCCAGAGCGGATTCCGGCTAAACCTCAGCCGGATGAGCGACGGATCCAACCAAGATTCACGACGCAATTTCGCAGTACGTTTTCCGGTCATAAGCAGGAAGGGCAGGGTCGAACTCTAGATATTTCTGCCGGGGGTTGTAAAATCGAAAGCGACATGACGGTTGAGCCGGGATCAAAGTTTGAATGCCGGCTCCACGTTCCCGGTTTAGATTGGCCGTTGCGAGTTGACGAAGCGACCGTGCGGTGGGTCGATGGAAATAGCTTTGGAATCGCCTTTTCGCGTATTGCGCCAGAAGAGTTTGCGAAACTCAAAACAGTCCTCTCCGATCTTGAAGCGGACGAGTAGCACATTCTCACCTTCAATCTTTTGCAGATCCTTCACTCTTCCACGACTGAACAGCCATAGCATCGTCTGATTTCGGAGTGCCCCTCTGGTTGTCTCGCTGTCGATATATTGGGGCGACGTCGCGCCGATCACGGTTGACACAGCTACCAGAACTATCAGAAAGTACAGAACGATTGGTCTTGATCGAGAAATTTGCCCGGGGCGACAGAGAAAGGAGTCGGGGAGTGGACCAGAGGTACGCAATAACCGTGAAGTTCTTGGTTGATGCTGATTCTGCGGAAGATGCTGAAGAGATGGTGGAGACCGCTTGTGAGAAAGCGTCGGCGGCATTCCCGGAGATGAGTTACGAAGGCATTGAAGATATTGAGGAGGAAGAAGACGACTAGAGAGCCCCATGACGGTAAAAGAGATATACCAATCACGCGATGGGAGACAAACCACCAATCACCTCATCTGAGAAGGAAGTTGCCATTCTTGCAGGTGGCTGCTTCTGGTGTCTCGAAGCAGTCTATGACCAGGTCCGCGGTGTCGACTCAGTCGAATCTGGCTACATAGGCGGCACTGTGGACAATCCCACATACGAAGCGGTGTGTGGAGGGCAGACCGAACATGCCGAGGCCGTGCGGATCACCTTTGATCCAAACGCGATTTCCTACAAAGAGCTCCTGGAGATATTTTTCGTTATTCACGATCCCACGACGCTCAATCGACAGGGAAACGATCGAGGCACCCAATATCGCTCCGCGATCTTCTACTGCACGCCGGCACAGCGCCATACCGCGGAAACCGTGATCAAAACTTTATCCGACGGAAAACTGTACGACGCACCCATCGTTACGCAAATCACGCCCGCCACGCGATGGTATGAGGCAGAATCCTCTCATCAGGAATACTTTGCTCGAAATCCTCTCCAGGGGTACTGCCAAGTCGTGGTAGGACCCAAGGTGGCAAAGTTCCGCAAGCAATTTGCGGCAAGGCTGAAGTCGTAGAAAATCACTCTCATCATCGGTTTATAAATCCTGCCAAGAGCTCTCGAACGCTCTCGAACACCGCCGGCTTCTGAAATAGTTGGTGGTGTTGTAGGCTCACTTCGGCATGAACAGGGCAAAAGGGCCATTCATTGGCCGGGTTGCCTTGGACTTCCGCGATAATCGAATGGTCGTCATCAGTATTTGACGTGTGAATGACGATGAGGGGACTATCTGGATCGAGCAAGCAGGTATCATCCACTTTATTCGGTTTCTCCGTGATCGTGGTTTCAATGCGCACTCGTTGTTCTCCAGCTGAAAATACCGTGTCACCCTCGCGCAGCGGCCCAGTTGGCGAAAGTGAGTATAGGACGAGAGGAGCAGTGAGAATGATGGCTACGACAATACCGATTGACCAAAGTGGAGGTGCGGTCTGATTGGGGTTTGGAATGGCAGACACCCCTCAGTGTGACTAGCGAACTGAGTCCGCTGCTAGTTTTTTAAACAGTACGACGATCTCTTGGCGTTTTGATCTGAACGGATTCTTGAAGAATCCTTGCTCTGGTGGCACCAGTGCGGTGATTGGATCGAAAGTCAGAAGAGTGTCCTGAGGGACAAGCGACTGTAGCGGAGTGGATCGGCCGTCGAGGGATTGCATGGTCTCGGCATCCGGTGGGTAACGGGTAGGCGAGCGATAGTTGCTCAATAGGAAGTGTAGGTGGCCATCGTTGATGAAGACCCCGCCTGATGTCACGTGTTCGATGGGCGCCGGCTGCTGGGTGTTCCAATAAAACGTCACGACCTCCTCGGGTCTCGCAGTGTTCAACCCTCTTGCCAGTAACGGCGCCAACGAGGCGATCTCTTCCGTGCGGAATGCCGGATGCCGTGGAGACTCTTTGTCTTTGCCGGGAAGGGGCACCGACGGTATGAGACTACCAGGTTCTTCAATCATGAGCCCTGATAGAACTGCGGTCATCTCTTCAGTCGTCAGGCTGGCAGGATGAGAGTGACCTCCGCCAATGTTCTGGTCTACTGCGAGCCGGACGAACAGCGATTGATCCTCATATATGGCCTCGGTGGAGAATGGTCGGTTCTGACAGGCAGTCAACTCAAGCAATAGCGCAATTCCAAAAAAAACGATTCGACCAGGGTTCTTCATAGTATTTCAACCGCTAGTTTGTGCTGTGGCTATTAGATTACCTCTCTGGGAGTGTCACAGTAAAGTTTAACCGGAGGAATCATGGTAAAGGCCCGACTCATATTTTTCAGCCAAGAGATCACGATTTAACACGTCGGTAACAACACCGTAGCACAATCTTAACGCGTGTTATCTATACCTTCACCGCGGTTTGAAATATGACCAACTAGATGGAGGTATTTGATGAGGCGATTGTGGTTGGCGATGATTGTGTGCGTGATGGGCATTGGGCTCGTCTGGAATGTTCCCAGTGCTCAAGCCGGGCATGACCTGGCGGACATTCTGTATGAGAAGGGGCAGCTTACCAAGGAAGAGTGGGTGAGAGCTAAAGCTGATGAGGAAAAATTGGAAGTGGAGCAGAAAAAGGCTAGAGACGATCAATTTCCGATCTCTCTACGGTACAAAGATGGGTTTGATCTGCAAAGTCGTGACGGAAAGTTCGAGATGCTGATACAAGGGCGGCTTCAGTTGCGCTATTCCTTTCCACAAGAAGGCGACTCTCTCGCACCGGCCAATCCTGCAGCTGCCGACGATAAAGATGTGAGCTCGTTCCGTGTGAGACGCGCTCGTATCAAAATCGGAGGGCACGGTTTTGCGCCCTGGTTGAAGTACTACGTGGAATATGACTGGGTGAGCAATACGTTGCTGGATTATCGAGTAGATGTTGCCAAGTTCAAGTGGGCGACGTTGCGTGTGGGGCAATGGAAGATCGATTACAACCGAGAGCGAGTGGATTCTTCTGGCAACCAACAATTTGTAGAACGGTCAATCGTGAATGCTCCGTTTACTCTTGATCGACAGATCGGAGCAAGGTTGGGTGGTCACCTCTTCGAAGGGACCTACGCCTACTTGGTGTACAACATCGGAATATTTACCGGCACGGGAATCAACAATGCCCGTAATGATGATAAGAAGATGCTTTATATGGGGAGGATTCAGTGGAACTTTTTAGGGCGCGATGTGCCGTTTTCACAGTCTGATGTGGAATACTCGCCCTTGCCGATCGGTAGCATTGCCTTCGCTGCTGCCCACAACCGAACCGATCGAATTGTGTTTCCCGGCACTCGAAATGGCACGGTGGTGGACGGTCAATTCGAAGTCGATCAGGGAGTTCAAGAGTTCGCGTTCAAATGGAATGGGCTTTCTATTCAGGAAGAATTCCATTTCAAGGAAGTCACCAATACGACCACACAAACAAGGACCACCAGTTTCGGAGCCTATGCGCAAGTCGGGTATTTCCCGCACGCTCTGCTCGACTTCATGCCGCACGATCTCGAATTCGCCTACCGCTACGCATTTGTCGATCCGAACGACGCGCTTCGCAGTGACGTGCTTAGGGAGCATACGGTGGCAGCCAACTATTTCTTTGCAAGACATCGTAACAAACTCACGCTGGACTACTCCCATTTGACGCAGCCTGGCTTCACACCTGAAGATCGAGTGAGGCTCCAGTGGGATGTGTCCTTTTAAGAGGTGTGAGCCGCAGCGAAAAGTGAGGCAGGGAGCTGTCTCAGGAAGTTAACACAGATGTAACATGGCAGTAACATGGACCGAATGGCGCCATGATAGGTGATAGGGGTAAGTTCTGCCTTACATGAAGGGATGGCACATGAAGAATCATAAGAACGAGACTCAGGGGCGGATAGGCGTTACTTCTGCTCTCATGCTGGCCTTGGCCGGGATGTTCATGACGACGAATGCGATAGCCGACGAGATCACCCAGCTGGATCCTAATATCAAGGGGTATGTCAAAATCGCCGGAATTTCAGGGAACGTCAACAGTATCGGATCCGATACACTCAACAACCTCATGACTCTGTGGGCAGAGGGGTTTCGCAAGCAGTATCCAAATGTGAAAATTCAAATCGAAGGGAAGGGTTCCAGCACGGCTCCGCCTGCTCTTATTGAGGGGACTGCGCAACTGGGGCCAATGTCGCGTCCGATGAAATCGACGGAAATTGACTCGTTTGAGCGGAAGTACAAGTACAAGCCGACTGCCTTTCCCGTCGCGATCGATGCGCTCGCGGTGTACGTGCATAAGGACAATCCCATTCCAGGGATGACGATGGCTCAGGTCGATGCGGTTTTCTCAAAGAGCCGTCGATGGGGTGCCAGAGAAAATGTCGACCGATGGGGCCAGTTGGGCGTCACCGACGAATTGGCTACCTCTCCTATCAGTCTCTATGGCCGTAACTCCGCATCCGGGACCTACGGATTTTTTAAGGAACATGCACTGAAAAACGGGGACTATAAAGATGAAGTCAAAGAACAGCCAGGTTCCGCATCGGTGGTGCAGGGAGTGACGGAAGATCCCTCTGGAATCGGCTATAGCGGAATTGGGTATTTAACTTCCGGCATTCGAGCCCTTCCCTTGGCGGAGAAGGAAGGCGGAACCTTCGCACCTCCTACACAGGAAAACGCGATGAACGGCTCCTATCCCCTCTGGCGGCATCTGTTGGTGTATGTCAACAAGACGCCGAACAAGCCACTCGATCCGCTCGTGAAAGAATTCATCAAGTTCATCTACAGTAAGGAAGGGCAGTCTATTGTCATCAAGGATGGGTTTTTCCCTCTCTCCCCAGCTCTGATGGAAAAGGAATTGGCGAAAGTCGAATGAGTGTACGGTCGGCTGTCCGGAGTTGGTAGACCGTAATAGGCATATGACGACTCACGATTTTGTGAGCAGTAGAAAGCTGAAACATTGGAACGGAGACCGAAAGCCAAAGCATGAACGTGCCGCCACTCACTCCGATACCGGTTCTTCAAGGAGAGCCCTCTCCAGGCCGGGGTTCTGTTCCGATCCCGGCCCTGGTGAGTGGGCTGTTCAGTCGACGCCAAATCAGGTCAATCACGGATGGGCTGACCAACGTCATCATCAAGACTGGTGGGATCAGCATTATTCTCTGCATTCTCGGGATGTGCATCTTTCTGGTGAAAGAAGTCATCCCACTCTTTCTGCCGCCCCACGCCACCTTGGTCGAGCCGATTGCGCTCTCTCCGCTTGAGCGTCCCTCGACATCAGCCCTCATCGGCATCGACGAGCATCAAGAGCTGGCCTATGTTCTGCGCGGAGACTCATTGGAGTTTGTCTTCTTAGGGGAGACCACGTCTGCCATCACAAAGATTCCTTCACGAGGCTTATTACCCGATGGCTCGGTCACAGCGCTCGCGCGAGCGCTCGGGAAGGGACATTCTCTCGCCATGGGTACGGCAGCTGGCAGCGTCATTCCAGTGACGATTGAATTCACTCAGGACTTCCAGGGAAATGAGCGGTCGATTGTCCCCTCTGTCACAGTCGGGACGTCGATGAGTGCTACACCGACTCCACAACCGATCACCAAGATGGCGTATCAGAGCACGGACTCAGAAGTCCGAGTTGCCGCGCTGCTTCACGACCAGCATCTCTGGCTGACCACGAGCCGGAATACCACTCGCCCCGATGGAACCACCGCGGCTTCGGTTACACAGGTCGATCTCACGCCGAGCATCCCCGGTCGAGTGACGGCGCTCACGGTTGCAAGTCAGGCAGAGCTTCTCGCCGTTGGGACGGAGGACGGCAAGGTCTATCATTTTGACCTTCGGGAACCCGCAAAGCCTGGTCTTGTCGAGATCACGCAGGCTTCTGAGCGAGGCGAGGCGATTACCGCGCTGGCCTATTTGATGGGTGACCGAAGTCTGGTGGTCGGCGGGGCGTCCGGGCAGATTGCCGTGTGGATGCCCGTGCGAGAGCATGCAACGACGAATACAACTCACATGACGCGGATCCATCGGTTTGCCTCTCATCAGAGTGCGGTCACCGACATCACGATTTCTCAGCGCGATAAGGGATTCATCACGACTGATGCCGGAGGAGAAATTCGGCTGCACCACTCGACATCCGAACAAACGTTGCTGACATTCGCTCCGGAACAAGGGACCATTCTCAGTACGTATTTTTCTCCAAAGGCGGATGGTCTGGTCGGTTTCGCTGAAAATAGTAAGCTGGTGCAGTACCACATTTCGAATCCCTATCCTGAAATCACGTTAGCCACACTATTCTCTCCTGTGATGTACGAGGGGTATGATCGCCCGGAACTTGTCTGGCAGTCCTCCAGCGGGTCGGACGACTTTGAGGCGAAGTTCAGCTTGACCCCGCTGATCTTTGGCACCATTAAAGGGACCATCTATGCGGTGCTTCTCGCCGTACCATTGGCCGTACTCGCAGCAATCTACACCGCGATGTTCATGCATCCGGATCTCCGGGCCAAGATCAAACCCACGATTGAAATCATGGCGGCATTGCCCACAGTAGTCCTTGGATTTCTGGCTGGACTCTGGTTTGCGCCGGTTTTGGAACGAAACTTCCCTGCCATGACGGGGATGGTGTTGGTGATGCCCTTGGTCATTGCCGTTTCGAGCGGACTCTTCCTCTTGCTCCCGGCTTCCCTCAAGCATCGCGTTCGACCAGGCGTTGAGGCGCTGCTCATGATGCCGATCATCGTCGCCGTGGTCTGGGGGTGCCTTGAGACCAGTGCATGGTGGGAGTCCTTCTTGTTCGATGGCCATTTTAAACAGTGGATCCAGACCCATCTCGGTCTAAATTATGACCAGCGCAACGCCATCGTGGTCGGTGTGGCCATGGGATTTGCCATCATTCCTATCATCTACAGTATTTCCGAAGAAGCGCTCTCCAATGTTCCGAAGAATCTGATCGCAGGTTCGTTAGCTCTTGGCGCGACGCGGTGGCAAACGCTCACCCATCTCGTCCTGATCTCGGCTAGTCCGGGTATCTTCTCGGCGTTGATGATCGGGTTCGGTCGGGCTGTGGGAGAGACCATGATCGTGCTGATGGCCACCGGCAATACGCCGATCATGGATTGGAGTCTGTTTAACGGGTTTCGAACCCTGTCTGCGAATATCGCCGTCGAGATCCCTGAAGCGCCACATGGCGGGACCTTGTATCGCACACTCTTCTTGGCGGGGTTGCTCCTCTTTGTCGCCACGTTTCTGCTCAATACGGTCGCGGAGCTGATTCGACAGCGGCTCAGAGAGAAGTACAGCCAATTCTAATCAATATGATGTGCACAAGGGGACATTACTAGGGCAATGGGTAGAGCTGAGGTGTCGGACGCAGGTCTAGCACAGTGTGGGGCACGAGAGATTCAATGAAACTGTGGCTCAAACATTTCATGGCGAGCGGGGAGCTCTTCATTTGGGGCTGCGGGGCGGGGCTTTCCTTATCGCTGCTCATGATCGCCGGCCTCCTAGTACTCATTCTCCTCAACGGGTTCGGATACTTCTGGCCGGCGGATCTCGTTGAATTGACGCTGAAAGACGGGAAGCATGTGATCGGTCAATTAGCCGGTGAGGATCTGAGTCCGAAAGGGGACCGAAGAATCAGGATGAAGATCGGCAATCGTGATCTATACGGGCTGGACTATCGGTGGATCAATACCGATCAGATCGTCGAACGAGCCACGCCGGCCGATCTCGTGATGGTGGAGCGGCGCGAGTGGGGGAACTTCTATGGCCGGCTCCGGACGCTGACTAAGGAAGAACACACTGTGGCCGAAGGCTCGGAGGCCGTATGGCAGGCATTACCGTCGCTTCTTCGGTATGAGGAGTCGAGCGAGGCGGAAAGTGCCTACTCCATGCTCGTTGTCGATGCCAATGGCAAGGAAAAATCCCTTGCACTCAACCAAGTCATCCGAGTCTTGCGCCCAAACGACCTCTCGAAGATGGAGAAGGTGTGGGTCTATGCCGGGAACCTCTGGATGGTGCTGACCACGGAGCCACGAGAAGCCAACACGGAGGGTGGCATCTTCCCGGCGATTTTCGGCACGGTCATGATGGTGATGATTATGAGCTTCGTCGTGACCCCCTTTGGCGTCATCGGCGCACTGTATCTCAGGGAGTATGCTCGTCAAGGCGTGATCGTGCGGACCGTCCGCATTGCCGTCAATAATCTCGCCGGGGTTCCCTCGATCGTCTTCGGTGTATTTGGGTTGGGGTTTTTCGTCTATGGCGTCGGCGGGACAATCGATGCGCTGTGGTTCTCCGACCGACTGCCCACCCCGACATTCGGCACAGGTGGAATCCTCTGGGCGTCTCTCACGTTGGCACTCTTGACCGTTCCAGTCGTGATTGTTGCAACGGAAGAGGGGTTGGCGGCCGTGCCGAGGGAGTATCGAGAAGGGTCGATTGGCTTGGGTGCGACTAAATGGGAGACGATGTGGAAAGTTGTGCTGCCGACGGCGCTTCCTGGCATTCTGACCGGACTCATCTTGGCCATGGCACGTGCGGCGGGTGAGGTGGCGCCCTTGATGTTGACCGGCGTCGTCAAACTGGCACCGGCCATGCCGATCGACTGGACATGGCCGTTTATTCACCTGGACCGGAAGTTCATGCATTTAGGGTTTCATATTTATGACGTAGGGTTCCAATCGCCGAACGTCGAGGCCGCCAAGCCTATGGTCTATGTGACGACGTTGGTATTGATTCTTGTCGTGGTGACGCTTAACCTCACAGGAATTGTCTTGCGAAATCGAATGAGGAGGAAATATGCTGGATCAACAGTATGAAGTACTATCCCGTGTGCTGCCTCCGGCACCCGAAACTTCCTCGCAGAAGGTAAGGAGTATGGAATCGAGCGATGCAAAGGTATTGCCCCAACCCAGTGTGCGTGTGAACCCCAAGCTTCGGGTACAAGGCTTCAACTTTTATTATGGACCGGTCCAATCACTGTTCAAAATCGATATGGAGATTCCTGAGCATCAGGTGACCGCATTCATTGGGCCATCAGGCTGTGGAAAATCCACATTGCTTCGCTGCATGAATCGTCTGAACGATCTCATCGAGGGTGCGAGGCATGAAGGAAATATTCTCCTTGACGATATCGATATTTTTAACCCACTGATCGATATCACGGACCTACGGAAACGAGTCGGGATGGTGTTTCAAAAATCCAATCCATTCCCCAAATCAATCCATGAGAACGTCGCCTATGGTCCTCGATTGCAAGGATTGAAGAACCGGGCGGTGCTGGAAGAGATCGTCGAGCGCAGTCTCAAAGGGGCCGGCTTATGGGAAGAGGTGAAGGACCGCTTGCACAAGAGCGCTCTCGGATTGTCCGGCGGGCAGCAGCAACGGCTCTGCATTGCACGGGCGCTCGCAGTCAAGCCGGACGTCCTTCTCATGGATGAGCCATGTTCTGCGCTCGATCCAATTGCCACCGGGATTATCGAGGAATTACTCCATTCCCTGAAGAAGGAGTTGACCGTCGTCATTGTTACGCACAATATGCAACAAGCTGCGCGAGTGTCGGATCAGACGGCCTTCATGTATCTCGGCCAATTAGTCGAATTCGGTCTCACGAAGCAACTATTTACGAACCCGTCGAAGAAGCAAACGGAAGATTACATCACAGGACGATTCGGGTAACACGATGGTTCAACAACGACATTTCGACGAAGAACTCGCCGATCTCAAGACGAAGCTGGTGCGAATGGCCGGTCTCACAGAAGACCAAATCGACAAGGCCCTGACCGCCCTGGTCACACGCGACGCCGCGTTGGCTTGCGAAGTGATTGAGCGAGACCACAAAGTGAATGCGATGGATGTGGAGATCGACGAATCCTGTATCGAGTTGTTGGCACTCCACCAGCCGGCGGCGCACGACCTGCGGTTGGTGACGACGGCCATGAAGCTATCCACTGAGCTGGAACGTATCAGCGACCTGGCAGAGAGTATCTGCGAGCGGGCCATTGAACTGAATGAAGAGCCTCAACTCAAGCCGTACATTGATATCCCCAGGATGGGGAGCCTCGCGCGGGTGATGGTGAAGGAAAGTATCGATGCCTTCGTCAAGGAAGATGCCACGCTGGCCAGGAAAGTGATCGGGGATGACGACTTCGTCGATGATCTCATGGAACAATTGTTTCGTGAGCTCCTCTCGTTCATGATGGAAAATCCACACACGATTTCGCGCGCTATTCGGTTAAGCTTTATCGCCAAGTCTCTCGAGCGAGTGGCCGATCATGCCACCAATGTCGCGGAACTGGTGGTCTATCTGGTAGAGGGCAAGATCATCCGCCACACGTCACCAACGGCTCAGCCCTAAATCTGCGAAGCTCTGTTTGTGCGGCAAATATGAGGATGAGCACTCTGCCTGTTCGTTTGAAATGACCCTGCCCCTGTGTTAGCATCCTCGTCATGGGCGCGACCACCTCGGCTAGGCGGGGAGAAGCCCGTCAGCCCTCTCCTCCGCCTTCCCACATTCAGCGTGAAGTGATCGGCGTGATCTTGATCGCGCTGAGTCTGCTGATGCTCTTGAGCCTCTTGTCGTTTGTGCCGGGAGAGGCGGAGATGGTGGCAAGCGGAATTCCGGCAACAAATCCACCCCGCAATCTCATTGGTTCATTCGGTGCATTGTTGGCCGGCGGATTCTTCTACGCGATCGGTGGGGCGGCCTATCTCTTCCCGCTTCTTTCCGGACGCTTAGGGGTTCGCTGTTTTTCGCAGACACCCGTCAGCATCCGCTTTCGAACGGCAGCAAGCTCTCTCGCCGCTGTATTCTTCCTGAGCGCGTTTCTCAATCTAGAAACCACGGGGGTTCCAACCCTGACCAGTGGGATGATTTCACGCGGAATGGCCGGTGGCGTCGTGGGGCAGGCAATTGCTGAAGGGCTGCGCGCCGTATTTGCCGGAACTGGAGCCCATATTCTCATTATTGCTGGATTTCTTGTGTCCCTTCTGTTGACGACTCCACTCTCATTGGCCGAAGTTGTCCGGCGAATACCTGATCGCTGGGCGACTTTCTGTGAAGGGCTCGTCGCGATGATGCCCGAGCGATCGGTTGCGGTTCAGAAAGAGACCGTCAATAGAAAGGCGAAGGGGAAAGCAACCAAACAGACACAAACCCTGATGGAATCGGAGCGTTTTCCTGAGACGGCGATCGAGGAAGAGCCGTCCTTCGTGCCCTCTGCTCCCATCATTCAGCCGTTCCCAGTTTCAAAGCCGGCCGTCGAGCCAGATTCGCTCGACTCGGAAGTGATTGTGTTACGGACGGATTCAGAGGACTATCGGTTGCCTGACCCGGACCTCTTGTTGAGTGACCCTTCTGGACCATTGGATCGAATGTCGGACGAAGAGCTCAAAGCCCAATCAGAAGTTCTGTCGAGGGCATTGGCAAGTTTTGGGATCGAGGGTACGGTGACAGAGGTCAGGCCCGGTCCGGTCGTGACGATGTATGAGTTTGAGCCGGGACCCGGCACAAAAGTGGCCCGCATTGTGAACTTGGCCGATGACCTTGCCCTGGCCCTCAAGGCTACGAGTCTTCGTATTGTGGCACCGATTCCGGGGAAATCAGTTGTTGGAATCGAGGTGCCGAACAGGTCTCGAGAGACGGTGTCCATGAAAGAAGTGATCATGAGCGAGGCGTTTCGTCGGGCACGATCAAGACTGACGCTCGCGTTGGGTAAGGATATTTTCGGTGCCCCGATCACGGCCGATCTGAAAACGATGCCGCATCTGCTCGTCGCCGGTGCGACAGGAGCGGGGAAGAGCGTCAGCTTGAATACCATGTTGTTGAGCATCCTGTTTTCGGCAAAACCCAGTGAAGTGAAGCTCTTACTTATCGACCCAAAGATGCTGGAGTTCCAATCGTACGAAGGAATCCCGCATTTGCTCCGACCGGTCATTACGGATCCGAAGTCTGCTGCGAGAGGTCTCGGGTGGGTGGTGGCTGAAATGGAACGGCGATACAAATTATTGGCAGAGGCTGGTGTACGGAATATCGATGCGTACAATCGCAAGGTGGCCGGCCTGCACGAGGCGTTTGCTGAAAGCAACGCACCGGGAGTCGAGCAACCTGAGCTCCCCATGCAGTTCCTCTCAGAGGATGAGCGTCTCTCGGCCGGGGAAAACTCGATCGCCGAGGGTGAACGAGGGTGCATGCAGCCGACGCCGACGCCACCGGAGCCCCTGCCGTTTATTGTCGTCATGATCGACGAACTAGCCGATCTCATGATGGTCGCTCCGAAGGATGTCGAAGACAAGATCGCCCGTCTTGCACAGATGGCGCGGGCTTCGGGGATCCATCTGGTATTGGCCACCCAGCGTCCGTCCGTCGATGTCCTCACCGGCCTCATCAAGGCAAATTTCCCTGCACGCATCGCGTTCCAAGTGTCATCGAAAACCGACTCACGAACCATTTTGGACGCGAATGGAGCCGAAGCATTGCTTGGTCGAGGTGATATGCTGTATTTGGCGTCCGGTACCGGTCGCCTCGCCCGTCTACACGGGTCTTTTGTGTCGGACGATGATGTCCGCTCCGTGGTGGAGTTCGTCAAGAAACAGGCCATTCCAGTCTACAATCAGGAGCTGCAGTCGCTCAAATTGGAAGAGGCGGCTGAAGAAGAGGCCAAGGACGAAGTGTATGAACAGGCAAAAGAACTGGTGCTGTCAACCGGACAGGCATCGGCTTCCTTGATCCAACGCCGGCTCCGAGTCGGGTACCCCAGGGCGGCGCGAATGATCGAACAGATGGAGTCGGAAGGGATTGTAGGCGCGGCGGGACGAGATGGGCGTCGAGAAGTTCTTGGACGACGGGGTCCGGTGGGTACGGCGGAAGCATGATACGATTGGGGCTGATCGCGCTGTGGATCGGTGTCTTGATGTGGCCGGCCTGGGCGGGGGATGTTTCGGCCGATGAAAAGGCGTTGCGGGAAATTCGCGAAGTTGTGAAGCAGCTGCAAGCGCGATATGAGAAAACGAAAGATCTTCAAGCCGACTTTTCGCAAAAAACAAGGATCGAAGGATTTGAACGGCCGATCATGTCGGCCGGTAAGGTGTACATCAAGAAACCCGGCCGCTTACGCTGGGACTACCTTGATCCGGCGAGTGAGCAAATCTATGTGAACCAGGACGACGTTAAGGTCTATGTTCCTGAACATAAACAGGTCTTGGTCGGAAAACTGACGCAGATGGCCGCCTCCAAGGCACCGTTGGAACTGTTACAAGGAGCTGCTAAATTAGATGAGTCCTTTGCAATCGAGCCCACCACGGGAACCACTCGTGGTGCCGGTGGCATTCCGCTCATCACACTGACTCCTAAAGATAAGGAGCATGAATCGACCCAGAATCTTCAGAAGATCGTGGTTGAGGTGTTTCCTAAGACGTATTTTATCCGCACGGTGTCGCTCCATGAAATCAGCGGGAATATTGCCGTCTTTGAGTTTTCGAACTTGAAACCTAATCTTGGATTAGGTCCTGAGGTATTCGAGTTTAAAGCGCCACCTGATACCGAAGTGGTCAAGGCCCCGGTATTGAACGGGCCATAAAAGTGCCATGTTAGATCTCTGCCTATCAGTGAAAATGAGGCAAAGGCGATTCTCCCGTAATTCTTGATCGGAACGTATCGAACAAGGATAGTAAATGAGCGGAGTGGTGGTCGATCAGGCGAGGACGGTGTCTGAAGCCGTTAAGCGGGCGGTGGCGGAGTTGGATTTTGATCGGCTCCACAATGAATATTGGGAGCAAAATGAGTTTGTAGTCATCAAGCAGTTCCTGCCTCGCGCATTCGTGGAAGAGACGTTCGTTCCCCAGGCCCAGGGCGTTAAAGCACAGCTTAATCGCAATTACATTCCAGGGCATAAAAAAGGCGGAAGTGTCAGCTACTACACGGTCCAGGAGAAGGCTCCGCTCTTTCTCGAGCTCTACCGCTCGCAATCATTCAGAGAGTTCCTGAACCGGCTCGTCGAAGCGAAGGTGATGTTCTGCCCGGATAACGATCCACATTCCTGCGCCTTGTACTACTACACGGAACCGGGCGATCATATCGGCTTTCACTACGATACGTCCTACTACAAAGGCGCTCGCTATACGATCCTCATGGGGCTCGTCGATCGATCCACTCAGTGCAAACTCGTGTGTGAGCTATTTAAGGACCATCCCACGAAACAGCCGCGTCATCTTGAGCTGGTGACGGAACCGGGAGACATGGTGATTTTCAACGGGGACAAGCTCTGGCATGCCGTCACGCCTCTTGGTGAGGGTGAAGAGCGGATTGCGTTGACGATGGAGTATGTCACCAACCCGGAGATGGGGACGATCAAGCGGCTCTACTCGAACCTCAAAGATTCCTTCGGCTATTTTGGCTTCGCCACGGTCTTCAAGCGGGCGCTCGGCTTGAAGCAATTCAAGTAATCCACAGTCAGCGGGTTTGTCGGCGTCCTGATTCAACCAAGGACAATGGTTGTGTCATAGAAGTGGTGCATAGGCAGGGCTGTAGGCAGCAGCTTCTTTGCTACTGATGGAGATGTTTCATGGCGGCGGCACACAGGACGATAAAGAATCCCATCCAAAGCGCGGCACGCTGGAACGGGATGGCTTCATAGTCTTCTCCCTCCTCGTCGTCATCGTCTGATTTAAAGATGACCGTGTACAGGAAGAGAGTGAGAAGGCCCAGCACGAGCAGCAGTTTAATCATGAAGACCATGAGGTACTTGGAGTGGTGCTGGACCCCATTCCCCGTTTGTGAAACGATGACCTGATTGACGTAATGGAGATTTACACCGCCGGTGAACAGCAGGACGAGTAGGAGAATCCCGGCGACCTTTTTGTAGTGCTGATAAAAAATATCGGTGATGGGCTTGATCTGATCCTTCGGAACGGCTTTCTGCAGACCTGGGGTGACGGCCATGACGAGAAAGGCCAAACCTCCGATCCAAATGATTGCTGAGAGAAGATGAAGCCAGTGGTTGACGATCGGAATGAGGATATTGAGATCGGTGGAAATGCTCTGAAAAGTATCCATGATGTTACAGTTGAGCGCTACGGGAGATGAGTGTGATTACTCCGTATGAGGCTTGAAGATGGGGATGTCGTTCCCGAAGCGTTTCTTGCGCAGCTCATCCATCAATTCGATGGTAATAAGAGGGATGTTGTTTTCTCGGGCATGCTTCTCCACACCCTTTTTCACCATGGCGCGCAGGAAATAGGGGATCCGACTCAGCCGGAGCGCCGACGCCTCATCCCAGGAAATCTCTGATTCTTCGGCAACGTTGAAGGCGACTTTGATCTTTTCGCCGCCTTTGGGCGTGTAGAGGCACCACTGGTCTTCATCCAACCAGTCCCCGTGATCGACATAGGGGCGAGCGCGACAGCCGCCACAGATATCAGTATATTCGCAGTCTCCGCATTTCCCTTTGAGCTGGGGATACCGGAATGAATTGAACACGTCCGACTGTTCCCAGAGATCAACGAAGCTATGTTGGCGCACGTTCCCTGCAGAGAGCGGCATATAGGGGCAGGGAGTCAATTCACCATTGGGCGTCACGCGGGCGTAGTTCGTACCTGCAAGACAACCGCCCCCCATGTATCCAGTGGCCTTGGTGATTGGAGAGTTGGGGTCTTTTTCATAGGCCAGTCGTTTGAAGTGTGGGGCACAGCGAGCACGAACCAACATGCCTTTGTAATTGTCTTGGCAGTCAACCAGGTAGCCCAACACTTCTTCGTATTGGGCCGGCGTAATGTCGGTCAACTCTTCTCCTCGTCCCGTGCATACCATGAAAAAGACGTTCAAGACGCGAGCACCGAGCTGATGTGCCCACTCGATAACCTCCGGGAGTTCCTGATAGTTCATCGGCTGAGCGCTAAAGTGAACTTGGAACTGGAGGCCATTTCGTTTGCTTGCTTCGATACCTGCTATCGCCGCTTCCCAGGCTCCCGGTACGCCTCTGAAGGCATCATGTTTGGCGGCCTCCAAGGAATCAATACTGATGCCCACGCCCATCACACCGATGTCCACAAGGGTCTTGGCAAGTTGATCGTTGATCAGCATACCGTTGGTACCGAAGACTACCATGAAGCCCAGTTTCACGGCATAACGAGCAATATCGAGAATGTCGGGCCGGACGAGCGGTTCGCCACCTGTGATGACCAGGAGGCAGCCTTTGTTGACTTCTGCGATCTGGTCGATCAGTCGATAGCATTCTTCCGTGTTGAGTTCGTCATCTCCGCCGGCGGCTTTCGTCGTGG
>CABVRS010000010.1:42993-46620 GCA_902500745.1 uncultured Nitrospira sp. | reverse complement strand
CCGGTGACGAGTGGAGCATTTCTTCATATAAAAGGGCCGGAAATCTTGAATATGTGGCTCGGGGAATCCGAGCGGATCGTCCGCGATCTTTTCCAGCAGGCTCGTGCAAGGCGCCAGAGCGGCGCTCTGCCGTTCATTTTTATCGACGAAGCGGAGTCGATTCTCGGGACGCGACGTGCCATGCGGTCGTTCAATATCTCAAACACGCTCGTGCCGATGTTTTGCAGTGAAATGGACGGGATCGAGTCGCTGCGTGATGTCGTCATTATTCTCGCTTCCAACCGTCCCGACTTGATCGATCCGGCCGTACTGCGGCCAGGCCGCATCGACCGCAAGATCAAAGTGAATCGACCCAACAAGGATTCTGCCGCCGACATTCTGAAGGTATATTTGACGACGGATTTGCCGCTGGATCCGGCGGTGACTCACAAGCGAGGTACTGAGCATGTACAGCCTGTGACCTTGCTGGTCCAGGACGTCATTGAATCTATCTTCCGCAGAACGGACGACAACCGGGTATTATCGATCCGGCTCAGGAGTGGTCATTCTAAGGTCCTCTACAAGGGCGATCTCGTGAGCGGGGCCATCTTGGCGTCGATCGTTCAGCGTGCCAAGGAAAAAGCCATCGACCGAGCAATTCAGTCAGGTCAACCGTCTGGATTGTTGGCCAAGGACCTCCTGGATGCTGTCTTGGAAGAATTCCGAGAAGGTGACATGTTGCCGCCGGATGATGCAGCGGAAGAATGGTTGAAGCTGCTCGACCATCACCCGGAACAAGTTGTCGGCATTTCCTCATTTCGCGGAGGCAGGCAAGCGGAAGAGCGGCTCGTGAGTCCGATTATTTAAGAGATGTCTGACGGGTAACAAGCTGGCGGGATGTGGGAGATTGAAATCCCTCTGCCTGTTGCGTGTCAGCATATCAGCCGAAGGTTATGCGTCTTTTTGGCATTGAAACTGAATACGGCATCACGCGCGACGATGTGGATGAGGTTGATCCGGTCGTGGAATCGATGGAATTGGTGCGAGCCCATCTGGAAGCGTCCTTTGAACGACGATGGGATTATGCCAGCGAGGATCCGCATGAAGATGCGCGTGGTTTTCGCGTCTCCGGCTTGCAGCAGGATAAGGAAGAAGATGAGTTCGCGGAGGTCGATGCCCATCGTCCCTTCTCATTCCATGAGATGAAGAGCGATCTGGTGTTGCCGAACGGCGCGCGGTTCTACAATGACCATACGCATCCGGAGTATTCCTCCCCTGAATGTCGAACGCTCAGGGATCTGGTCGCGCAGGATCGAGCTGGGGAACGGATCGTGTTTCGGGCCGCTGAGCGCCGCAATAGGGTGTTGGGAGGAGACCATGTCCGACTCTATAAGAACAACACGGATTTCCATGGCCATAGCTATGGATGTCACGACAACTACCTTGTCTCACGAGGTATTCCATTTTCGACTCTGGCCGCAGGTCTTGTCCCATTTCTGGTAAGCCGGCAGGTCATCGCCGGTGCGGGGAAGGTTGGCACTGAAGCGCAAGAGTCAGGACATGTTCCAGGACTGTATCAACTCTCGCAGCGCGCCGACTTTATGGAGACAGAGCTCGGGGTTGATACGATGCACGACCGTCCGATTCTCAATACCAGGGATGAGCCGCATGCAGATCGTCAGAAGTATCGGCGACTCCATCTCATCATCGGCGATGCCAATATGTGCGAGTATGCGACAGCGCTCAAGGTTGGGACGACACGCCTTGTTCTTGATCTCATTGGACGAGGTGCTGCGCCTGATCTCATTCTGGATCAGCCGGTTGTTGCCGTGAAACAGGTGTCGCGAGATCCTGACCTCAAGGTTACAGTGAAATTGCAGAATGGGCGAAGACTCTCGGCGTTGGAGATTCAGCAATGTTATTACGAATCGGCACAACAGACGTTGGCCGGTACGGATGAGGAAACGGATTGGCTGCTGAAGGAATGGAGAGAAGTCTTGCACCTTTTGACACAAGACCGCTCGCAATTAGTTGGGAAGTTGGATTGGGTGACCAAACAGTGGTTGCTCGAGACGTTTATGCGAGAGGAGCGCATCGGTTGGGATGATCCTTGGTTAGCCAGTTTGGATTTGGAATACCACAATGTGAATCCTGAGCAGGGACTCTACTTGGGGCTTGAAGCAGAAGGGAAAGGATGGCGGATCACAACGGATGAAATGATTGAAGAAGCGATCCAGAACGGCCCCAGCGATACACGAGGCGGGCTGCGTGGACTCTGTGTGCAGCGGTTCGCAGATCAGATCAAGTCGATTCAGTGGGAACACATTCAGTTTACCGGCGGGCTTCGGTTGCAAACGCTCAACATGGGAGATCTGTTTACCCCTAGTGCCGTACAACGATGTGCGCAGCTCTTCCAACAGGCGTCTTCACCGACCGATGCACTGACGGCGTGGAATAACGAAAGGGATAAACAGGTATGAGACACAGTACGATGCCTGAGCGACGCGAAGGGCCGGTCAATCCTATGCCGAAGTCGCCATCTCCTGAGGAGGGAAGTGGGCCCCGCCGACCGGAGACAGGTTCCCCGGATAAGGATAATCTGATGAAGCGAATGCGGAAAGTTGATCCGAAACAGGCAGAACGGTATCGACAACGGACGGGTGAATAGTGTGAAAAGTAAAACGTGAGAGGCGAACGGTAGAGAACACACATCGTTTCTGGAGGGCATGTAAGCCTTTTACGTTTCACGGTTCACGTCTCACGAGGTACGAATGGGTATGCAGGGCGATTTCTATCAGGTATTGAAGGAACAAGGATATGCATTTGGAATAGCAGGACAGGCGAAGGTCGGGCAGGATCTGATCACGGCGACAACCATTCTTGCGTTCAAATACCGAGATGGTGTGCTCATTGCGGGTGATCGTCGCGCAACAGCCGGTAATATGGTGATGTACGACCGCACCGACAAGGTGCTGGAGATTGATCGCTATAGCGTCATGGCGATCGCCGGAGTGCCGGCTACTGCCTATGAAATGGCACGCGTCCTTGAACATTCCTTCAAGTATTATCGGCGGACTCAACTTCAGGAGCTCAGTTTCGAAGGCAAACTGAGAGCCCTTTCGAAGTTGCTGAAAGACAATGTCCCGGCGGCACTAGCCGGTACGGGGGCAGTGGTGCCGATTTTCGCCGGATATGATGCGGGTCAAGAATCTGCGAAGATCTATTTTTACGATATTCTCGGTGCGGAGTTCGAGGGGGTGGAATACGCGGTATCCGGGTCCGGCTCTCCGACGATTCGGGGTATTGTGCACTACCTGAACACATGGGGAGAACAGCCGTTGAATGCGTTGTCGGAAGAAGAGGCAACGGTACAGGCATTACGGTTATTGACGAGCGCTGCAGAATTCGACAGCGCCACCGGTGGTGTGAATCGAGATGCTGGTCTCTATCCGGTCATTAAGTTCATCACGGCTGACGGTGTCCGAACGATGCCGGATCATCAGCTCCGATCCCTGTTTGAATCCAAGGTGTGTCGAGCAACGTGAGGGATATTCGTTATGTATGAAGAGCCCTATCGATGGGTTGAAGCGGTTGGAAATCGACGACACTACCTCGATGAACAGTTCAAACAAGGGAGCCCGGTCGTCG